>SLFV01000368.1 GCA_007124075.1 Roseimaritima sp. | reverse complement strand
TCGATAACTGCAGAATAGCACTAAATTGAACTTTGCGGAAAGCCGCGGTAAGCGATGCATCGACGAGGAAGCCGTCCTGAAGAAAGCTGGCGATCATCCTGTCTCCACTTTCATCCGGCTTCCCTTGCCCCCCGCACAACGCTTGGCATTGAGGGAGAGATGCCGACACTGACGTTATCGGCAAACCGTTTTCAACTGACTGAGAGCATGCAACGTTGGGGGCAAAGATGACGCAGCAGCAAGAATAAAGGGGTGCACCGCGACGTGCCTACTCCTGCGGTGCCCACCAGCCTGTTGGAGAATGGGGGCCCGTTGCGAAGTCACATCACTTCAACGTCGGCCCAACAAAAAAAACGAACGCCCTGAAAAGACGCTCGTTTTCTGTACAATTGTCCCTATCTGCTACGGGCGGACGGAAAGCCCACCCGATGCACACTGCCTTAGCGGGCAAAACCGTTACCAATTAGTGGCAGCAAGATGGCTCGACATGAACCGGTGCACAGCAAACAGGCTGCGGTGCCAAGCGTGCCCGTAAGCGAGCGAACAATCCACAACGTTGCTTCGGAGGGCAACATGGATCAGGGCAGCAAACAGGAGCTGGCTCGGGGCAGCAAATGGGAGCTGGCTCGGGGCAGCAAATGGGAGCTGGCTCGGGGCAGCAAATGGGAGCTGGCTCGGGGCAGCAAACGGGCTCTGGGCAGCAAGCTGGCTTGCAAAGACGGCTGAACAAGCCCGCTTCGGCTTGAGGGGCCATCATCGCTGCCAACGCAAACGCACCAACCAAAACAAACAGACGCATGACTCGATCTCCAAAAGGTTTTCAAAACGACAATGTGTTAAACTGGACACTTTGCGCAAAGTCTATGCCCTGTTTTCCTCGCGTCAACTAGCTTTTGGAGATTTCGAAAAATTTTTCAAAAAAACGTCCGTTTTTTTTGGCTAACGACCACTCTGCCCGGAGGGCCGATTTGCGACTTCGACCGGCGGTACAACCCCCATGAAGGCCATCAGGTCACTGATTTCGCGGAGAGTCAAGCTATCCAGTGTTCCCGAGGGCATGATACTGCTTTGACTGGGCAGGATTTGATCAACGTCTGACTCCTTGAGCGTCGTGACATTATTTTTCGAATCGCGGATACTTAATTCGCCACGACCATTCTCAGCCAGCAGACCCACGTAGACATTGCCGTCGAGCGTCAGCACTTTCTTGCTCGCATATTGATCGCTGATGACGTGCGAAGGATAAAGGATCGACTCCAAGACCTCGCGTCTTGTGAATCGGCGAGAGATACTGGTCAGGTCTGGCCCGACCGATTCGCCGCTGGATCCAAACCGGTGGCATGACGCACAATCGGCTTTGGCATAAACCTTGCTGCCATTTTCCGGATCACCGTATCGACCTTCATCGGACTCCAGATAGTCAGCTAACTGGTCGAAGTCCCACCGCGAGCCCTCATCCACCTTGGGCAATTCCGCAGGTGGGCGATCGGGATATGTCTTCGCATACCACTGCTGCCAGACTGCCATCGATTCGCCGGCAGATTTACCGCGTTGCAGTCCGGTCCAGTGGGTCAGCAGTTGTTCTGCAGGCTTGGTCGATTGCTGCTCCGATTCAAAAGTCAACCCCAGAAGAATCACTTGCCGCAGAGCCTCTGGATCGTCAGTCGCCACAGGAACTGCAGTCAACTGCGCCAGCACATCGCGAGCCGCTTCGCCCTCCAGGATGTTCAAGCTGCGAACCAAATAGTCCCAATTGGGCCCCTCTGGGTGCTGGGCCAATCCCATCGCGATCGGCTGCCGACGTTCGGGGTCGTTTCGCCATACCTTGCGCAGGTAAGCCTGCGATTGATCGTCCCCCGTCAAGCTGAGGGCGGCCACGATTCCGGTCCGCAGGCGTTTGAAAACATCCCGCGTGAATTCGGGGCTGGAAATGTCTTCATCCAACGCAATCAGCATTTTGGCGGTTGCCTGGTCCACGGGCTGAGGCAATTTGTACAAGGCCGCCAAAGAGGCATTGGGCCAAGAGACGCCCTGTTCCAAAATCGCCACGGCATCATCCACCGAGAGATTCTTGGCAAAGTCACGTGTGGCAAGCATCAGGTAAAGAGGCACGCTGCTGCCGCTTTCGGCCTGCGAGGCATTCTCATAGAACTTAATCAGTTCAAAACGCTCCTCCGCGGTCCAGTCGCGTGGCAAAAACCTGAGGTACATTGCGACCTGGATCCGTTCGGCCAGGGGTGCATCGGACTGCAGGTACTGCAACGCCCGTTTACCAATCGAATCGGCCTCCAGGTATGCTGCCAGACGTGCCAGTTCCGCATTCAACCGAGGCTCGCCCGAAGGAAATTCTTCCGCGATTTGGTCTCGTAGCGGCTGCACTTTGTTAGGTTCGATTTTTCCGCGTTCCAAGGCCACCTGGATGACTCGCAGCAGATCAACAAAATCGGCATCACTCAGGAAGTCCTTCATTAAATGGCTCATTTTGGACAACACCTGCAATGCAGTCGCTTCGCTGTCGTCGACGGTCACGAGCGCCAACCCGCCAACAATTGACGTGCGTGGATGTTCACTGTCCAGGACCTCCTGACGCCATTGCTCCGCCGGGATACTTTCCAGCAATCGGCGTGCGGTGAACGCCAACATGCGATCATTATCACGCAGCAAGGGTAGGACAAGCTGCGGTCGCGGAGCTTGCTGGGAACGCAACATCGCCTCACACGCCGCGCGTCTTACCCGTGCATCACGGTCATCCAGCAGTTGTGCCAATTGTCTGGCGTTGCGCGTCGATGGGTGCAGCCCCATCATGTACGCCGCCTTGGCCCTGACCGCTTCGCTTTGGGCCCGGCTAAGTTCAAGCAACAGCTCGTCACTAGGGGCGGGCCCAAACAGTTCCATTAACAACAACGCTCGCGTGCGATAGTGAGGCGGGTTTTTGTCACTATAGGCGACACCAGCGACCAGTTCGTTCCACTGATCCCCCAGTTCTTTTTTGATCCCGGCTAGTGCCTGTCGCCCCCAAGCCGACAGCGGTTGCGGCTGACGGATGGCCGCAGCGATTCCCGTGCCGAGATTCTTTACACGTTCAGGAACAGGGCCTTCCCATTCCACACGGTAAACACCGCCGGCGGTTCCGCGACCGCCAGTGCAGAAATACAGTGCGCCGTCGGGACCAATGGAGATGTCGGTGACGTTCAGCGGCTGGCCCTGCAGAAAAACTTGGCTGTCAGCACTGTAGCCAGAACCGTTGGGCTTCAGTCGAACATTCAGGATCTGCCCCTCGGACCAGTCCGCCAAAAACAAACTGCCCTGATAGCGAGTCGGAAAGTTGTAGTGCTCGTAACACGCCGCTCCCGTGGGCGAACCCCGCCCCGTCTCCAAAACGTTGGGCAGCCGATCCAGGTAGTACTCCGGCCATTTTGCCCAACCGCTACGCCAGCCGAATTCACCCGCTTCGGTAACCTCGTACAGCGCCGTCGGCCGGTACCAGGAAGCTCCCATATCCGATTCCATATCGCTGTCATGCACAAACAGCGAACCGTCGGAATGGAATACCAAATCGTATGCGTTGCGGATTCCACCCGCCACACGTTCGACGGTTTTGCCGTTTAAATCGGTGCGGATCACCATCCCACCAGGAGCCTTGACGCCTCGCGCGTGCCCACCTGGATCCTCGTATCGCGGGGTCAATAAGTCGCCTTCGTAGCTGACCTTCAGCGTTTCTCCGGCCCCCCCGTCGCCGATGACTTGCATGTGGTTGCCGACCACGAGGTACAGCATGCCGTCGGGCCCCAGCTCAATCCCGTGTGGACCATGTTCACCCGGCTTGCCCTTGAATTTCAGCAACGTTTGCACACGGTCCAGCGTCCCGTTGCGATTAGTGTCACCCAGCCGATACAGCGCGGTGCCATCGGGCCCATCACCCACCACATAGACGTCGCCGTTAAGCGGCAAGATCCCTTGGCACGAGGAAACCTGGTCGCAATACACACGTGTCTGATCGGGAATGCCGTCACCATCACTGTCAAACATCAGCATCAATGGCCCACGCTCACGACTGGCGACGATGTGGCCGAATTCATTGAACGCCATCGCGATCAACGAACCGACTTCGTCGTCATCGAACAGCAACTGAACGCCAAAGCCTTCTTGAATCTGGAAACGAGCGCTTTCCTGGTATTCCTCCGCAACAACGACGTCCTCCTGCTTGTCCCACGGGACCGTACTGCCCAGCGTGCCAAAGCTTTGCGCAGCACCCCAGCGCGAATCGTTAAACGTGGTCGTCTGCCATAGCGGTTCGATACGCGTGCTGGCCTTCCAGCTTGTGTCGGTGTGAAAATTGAACCATTGCTGACCCGACAGCGGTCGCAGACTGACACGTGCGGCCAACGCGGCGGTCGTGCCATGCGTATTGTCCACCTTTACCGCGATCACATTCCGACCGGTGACCAGGAAGTTGGAAATATCAAAATCGTTCAGCTTCCGGGCGGAGCGTCCCGTTCCGACACGCCGACCGTTTACAAACAGTTCAAACGCGTCGTCAGCGGCGATCGTAACCGATCCCTGCGCGGCGGATCGAAGATTAATCCCTTTTCGGAACAGACAACTACTACCGGCGGGGATCGCATTGCGGTCAACACCCACCGCCCAAATCCATTGCGCTTCGTTGGCCTCCACCCGCAGACCCAGCAGCAAGCCGAACGCGCAGGCACCACCGGCCAACCACAGGCGAAGCTTGAGGAACAATCTGCCATCCATGGCAATCGGACTCCCACATCGTGAAACTCGGGCGTGAATTCTAAGCTTCGCTTGCTCGGGCGGGAAAACCCTTTAGCAGAAGCCGCACTGGAGCGAGTAAATAGGCAATGGTACCGGTCTGGGACAAGGTCAATTCGGGACGAGCAAAAATCAAAAAAAAGGGGGAACACTTGACACCTACGGGAATTCTTCCGCCATAATACGAGCAATGCGGTTGAGGCTGCTACTTGGAATTTCGGAGTCAACCTCGGACGCTTGCTTCACTCATCCCCCGTAGTCAGTGCAAATCGTGGGTTGAGGAGCCCTTTCCTAACTTCCCTCCGCGAATCGAGTGCTACGATGCTGACGATTTTTGGCCAAGGCGGTCGTTTTTGTGACGGTGTATCACGCCGTAGCTTTTTAACGATTGGTGGTTTTGCGTTCGGCGGTTCCGCCTTCGGTTTCCCCGGTCTGGGCATGGCCGATGTGCTGCGATCGGATTCGCTGGGCAAAGGTAAACCGCACAAGGCGGTGATTAATGTATTTTTGGCAGGGGGTCCCCCGCATCAGGATATGTGGGAGATCAAAACCGATGCCCCCAGCGAAATTCGCGGGGAGTTTCGCCCGATTCCGACGAACGTTCCGGGGATCCAAATTTGCGAGGTTTTCCCGAAATTGGCGGGGATGATGGACAAGGCCGCCATCATCCGCTCGGTCGTCGGGCTGAAAAATCGCCACGATTCGTTTCAGTGCATGAGCGGTTGGCTCAGCAATGATCTCAGCAATCTAGGTGGCCGCCCTTCACTTGGTTCCGCGATCACCAAACTGCGGGGTCCCGCAGATCCTTCGGTTCCGCCATTCATCGGGTTGACCGAACCGACCAGGCATGCGCCGTGGTGCGATCCAGGGATCCCCGGTTTTCTGGGAGCGGCCTATTCGGCTTTTAAACCCGACGGCCCCGGCATGGAAAACATGAAGCTGAATGACATCACACTGGAACGCCTGCAAGACCGACGCCGCCTTTTGGCTAGCATCGACAACCTGCGCCGCGACATCGATCGGACAGGTGCAATGGAGGGGATGGATGCGTTTGGCCAACGAGCCTTCGATGTGCTGACCAGCAGCAAACTGCTGGATGCCTTGGACCTATCGCAGGAGGACCCTCAGGTGGTTCCACGCTACGGTGATTGCAAACCGTATCAGTACCAATATGACGGCGCCGCAACACGCAATGATCATTTGTTGATCGCCAGGCGACTGGTCGAAGCCGGGGCCCGATGCGTCAGCCTGAGCTACGGTCGTTGGGACAGCCACGGACAAAATTTTGACTTGGTGCGTGATCACGGCAGTAAGCTGGATCAGTGCCTGAGCGCATTGATTGAAGACCTGGAGGTCCGGGGCATGTTGAACGATGTGACTGTGATCGTGTGGGGTGAATTTGGGCGGACCCCCAAAATTAATAACAATGCCGGCCGCGATCACTGGCCACAGGTAAGCTGCGCGTTTCTGGCGGGCGGTGGCATTCGCACAGGCCAGGCTATCGGCGCAACCAATCGCTTGGGTGAGTACGCGACCGAAAGACCGGTCGATGTGCAGGAAGTCTTGGCAACGGTCTACCACAACCTGGGTATTGACACCGCGACAACCACCCTAACCGACCCAACGGGTCGACCCCAGTTCCTGGTCGATGCAAATCCGATCGATGAGCTGATTTAGCATCAATTTGTTGGAGACCGCATGAACATCGTTCAGTCCTTTACCCAGAGCGGGTATCTCGCATTATCATGGCTTCTGGTGCTGCTGCCCAGCGGAGGTAGTCTGTCGGGAAACTTGCTGGCTGCGGACGCGACATCTGGCCAGCAGTCACTTTGGATCGACATGCCCCGAGATGCGGGCGAAATTGTGTTGCAAGGTCCTGATGCACGCTGGCAAGTCTTGGTAACGCTGCGATCGGCCGGGGAGGAGACGGATGTTACCCAACAGGTCCAGTACCGAATTGATCCGCCGATTGCGATGATCGACAGCGACGGATACCTGCAGCCGGTTGGAAACGGTCGGGGCACTCTAGAAGCCAGCATGGACCAGCTTCGGTGCCAGATTCCGATCCAGGTTCAGGCGTTTGACGCTAGCCCGGCAATCCATTTTTCGAATCAAGTTGTCCCGATTTTTACAAAGTTCGGCTGCAATGGTGGCGGCTGTCACGGGAAAGCCGCCGGCCAGGGCGGCTTCAGGCTTTCGTTGTTAGGATTTGAATCGGAAGACGATTACGAACACCTTGTGTCGGAGTCTCGAGGCCGTCGAGTCTTCCCGTCCCTGCCCGACCAAAGCCTGCTGTTACTCAAGGCGATCAACGCGTCGCCTCATGGCGGTGGCCAACGTTTCGAGCCGGATTCGCAGGAGTACCGGTTGTTGCGGCGTTGGATCGCAACCGGGATGCCACGCGGTGATTCCGCCGCGCCGGTGGTCACCGAAATTGAAATCACACCACGGCAACGACGCTTGACGCGCAATCAAACGCAGCAATTAAATGTGATTGCGGTTTATTCCGACGGTTCGACGGAGGACATCACGCGGATGGTGCAGTTTGAATCCAACAACACCGACCTGGCTACGGTTGATGCGCGCGGCAAAGTTACCTTGGCGGATCGCGCTGGCGATGTTGCGGTCATGGCCCGCTATCAAGGGCAGGTGGCGGTCTTTGCCGCTAGCATTCCACTGGGGATCGAGGTCGCACAGTGGCCGGATGCGGTCAACCTGGTCGACGAAAAGGTGTTTGACAAACTTCGATCGCTGGGGATTCCCCCCAGTGATTTATGTGACGATGCTACCTTCCTTCGTCGGGTGACCTTGGATATTGCGGGGCGTCTGCCAACGCCCCTGGAAGCCGATGCATTCCTTCAGAACGAAGACCAAGACAAACGTAGCGCTGCTATTGACCGCTTGCTGGACAGCGAAGACTACGCTGCGTATTTCGCCAAGAAATGGACGATGATTTTACGGAATCGTCGGGCCAACGCAGGGTACCAGCTTGGCACATTCGCGTTTTCGCAGTGGCTGCGTCAAGCATTCGCCGACAATCAACCCTACGACCAGATCGTCCGTCAGCTCCTGACAGCAACGGGCACGGTTGAAACCGATCCAGCGGTGTCCTGGTGGCGAGCCGTTCCGGATACCGAATCGCGGCTGGAAGACACCGCTCAGCTATTCCTGGGGCAACGCTTGCAGTGTGCCAAATGTCACCATCATCCGCAGGAGAAATGGGGCCAGGCCGATTACTACCACATGGCCGCTTTCTTTTCTAAGGTCGTCCGGAAGGAGGGGCCGGTCGCAGACGAACCAATGTTCGTCTCGCGCGTCGGCGGCGCAGCAGCCAAACACCCCAAAACCGGTGCCAATCTGACACCGGCTGGCCTGGATGCAGAACCCGCCGATTTCGATGAACTGGCTGATCCTCGGGAACATTTGGTCGATTGGATGGTTCAGACCGACAACCCATTTTTTGCCAAATCGCTGGTCAATCGTTATTGGAAACATTTCTTCGGGGTTGGATTGGTCGAACCCGAAGACGACATGCGTGTTACCAATCCCCCGTCCAATCAAGAATTGCTTGATGGTTTAGCCGATTTTTTTGTGACTTCCGGTTTTGACCTGAAAACCCTGGTCCGGCTGATCTGCAACGCCCGCGTGTACCAGTTGTCCTCCCAGCCGAACGAGCACAACTTGGACGACACGAACAGCTATTCGCGGTTTTACCCCAAACGTTTGACCGCCGAAGTCCTACTGGATGCGGTCGATCAGGTGCTGCTGTCGCAGACGGTTTTTGAGGGATTGCCAGCAGGAACCCGCGCGGTGGAGTTACCCGACACGGGATTCCGCTCCTATTTTCTGGACGTCTTCGGACGCCCCGCCGGTTCCACTGCCTGTCAGTGCGAACGGTCGGACGAGTCGACGCTGGCGCAGAGTCTGCAATTACTTAATTCAAAGGAACTGCAGGGCAAGCTGTCGCACCCCAACAGCCGTCCGGCGCTGATGAGCAAGCAGCCGACGGCTGCGGAGACCAGCATCGACGAACTTTACTTGGCGGCACTGTGCCGTTACCCAACCCCCGATGAACGGACGCAGGCGGCACAGTACATCGCCACTCGCAATGATCACCTGCAAGAAGCATTTGAAGATCTTGTCTGGGCGTTGATCAACAGCAAGG
>SLFV01000226.1 GCA_007124075.1 Roseimaritima sp. | reverse complement strand
ATTCGATGCAAGCCCTCGCTGGGCTGCGTGATTGCGGAGCGGTCAAATTCGAGGGAATTTTCGGAAACAATTCCGGCCTTTTCCTCTCCCCTCCTACGCTACGTAGCTCTCCGCTGCTCGCCTCGCTGCGGGAGAGAAAATCTATGGCGAATTTGTTTCCGAACGGTTACCTCGTGGCGATCACTCGGCATATACATCGGCATATACATCGGCATATACATTGGAGATGTGGTTACTGGCCCCGCGCACTTCCAGACGGGCACACTGCAGACCTTGACAATCGAAGGGGCCAACGTAGCATGGCTCCTTGGAGATGCCGTGGCGGTGATGCACTTTTGGGCGAAGGGTTTTCGTCAGTACGATTAGTACGATCGTGCAGTCGGGATGCAGTGGGGGGACAGGCATCGGTTATCAGCCAAAGGGGGGCGGAGTCGCAGCCAAAGGCCAAATGGGGCTCGTTGTTTTCAAGGTTTGCTGTTCAGAGTATGGCTAACATTTTAGGCATTTCAGCCTTCTACCATGATTCGGCAGCCGCGCTGGTGGTCGATGGCGAAATCGTGGCGGCGGCGCAAGAAGAGCGGTTTACTAGAAAAAAGCACGACAACCAATTCCCCCAGCATGCCGTCGATTACTGTTTGGCAGAGGCTGGTTTGCGTCCAGAAGACCTAGATTATGTTGGGTTCTATGACAAACCGGTGATCAAATTTGAAAGGTTGCTCGAGACCTATCTGGCATTCGCACCGCGGGGTTACCGATCGTTCCGCAAAGCAATGCCCTTGTGGCTAAAACAAAAATTGCACTTGCCCCGAGAAATTCGTCGCGGTTTGCATCAGCGGTACAGCGGGTGTTTAGTCTTTACCGATCATCATGAATCGCATGCCGCCAGTGCCTTTTTCCCTTCCCCCTTCGAGGAAGCTGCCATTTTGACCCTGGATGGTGTGGGAGAGTGGTCGACGACTTGCATCGGAGCAGGGCGGGGGAATCGGATACATTTGACGCACGAACTTCGGTTTCCCCATTCCTTGGGGCTGCTCTACTCCGCATTCACCTACTACATCGGTTTTCGTGTTAACAGTGGCGAATACAAGCTGATGGGGTTAGCTCCGTACGGCCAGCCGATTTACAAAGATACCATTCTGAAACACGTGATGGACCTCAAAGAAGACGGCTCATTTCGCTTGGACATGAGCTACTTCAATTACTGTCACGGGCTGACCATGACTTCCGACAAGCTGCATCAGCTTTTTGGCGCTCCGCCGCGCCGAGCGGAATCGGAAGTTCTGCAACGCGACATGGATTTGGCAGCGTCGATTCAAGCAGTTACGGAGGAGGTGGTTTTGCGGACGGCACGCCACGCCCACATCTTGACCGGAGCAAAGAACCTGGTTTTGGCCGGTGGCGTCGCCCTGAACTGCGTGGCCAATGGGCGGATTTTACGCGAAGGTCCGTTCCAGCAAATTTGGATTCAGCCTGCCGCTGGCGATGCCGGGGGAGCATTGGGAACGGCCTTGTTTATCTGGCATCAGTTGCTGGAAAAACCGCGAACTCCCGGAAAGTACGACAGCCAAAAAGGGTCTTTGTTGGGCCCGGCATTTAGCGATTCTCAGGTCGCGTATTCGCTGGACCAGTGTGGTGCCGTCTACCGAACCTGCGAAAGTGACCAAGAACTATGCGAACAAGTGGCCCGGTTGGTCGCCTCAGAGAACGTGATCGGTTGGTTCCAAGGCCGCATGGAGTTTGGGCCACGCGCCCTGGGAAACCGCAGCATCATCGGGGACGCCCGTAGCGAAAAAATGCAGTCGGTCATGAACCTGAAGATCAAGTTTCGTGAATCGTTCCGTCCGTTCGCGCCGATTGTTTTGCGCGAGTACGTCGACCAGTATTTTGAATTACAACCCGATCAGGAATCGCCCTACATGTTGATCGTGGCCCCTGTGGCCGAAAGCATTCGCACCGAACGTGAGTCGGAATACGAACGAGCATTCGGGATCGACAAGTTGAACTTTCAGCGATCAAGCCTACCAGCTATCACGCACGTTGATGACTCGGCCCGAATCCAGACCGTCGATCGTGTTCGTAATCCGTTGCTGCACCAATTGATGATCGCATTTCATCATCAGACCGGTTGCCCGGTAATGATCAATACCAGTTTTAATGTTCGCAGTGAACCGATCGTGTGTACGCCGGAAGACGCCTACCGTTGCTTCATGATGACCGAAATGGACGCGCTTGTTCTGGGCCGACATATTATGCTGAAGGATGAGCAGGAACAAGAAATGTCAGCCGAGCGCCGATCGGAATACTTGTCACAGTTCCAATGGGATTGATGTATGTCGCTGGTTGAAATCAATTGGTACCCGACGCCGCGGCAGGTTCGGCAATTTGGGCTGCTGTGCATCGCTGGCTTGCCTGCTATTGGCTGGGCGTCTTCTGCCAGCGCCACCACGTTGGTCATTTTGGCGACTACCGGCATGCTCCTAGCTGCTGCTGCAGTGGTGCTTCCGAAACTGATTGCCCCGCTGTTCATTGGTTTGATGCTGATCACGGTTCCGATCGGGTTGGTGGTCGGCGAATTGGCTATGTTATTAATCTACACCGTGGTCTTTCTACCGATCGGTCTGACGTTTCGTTTGCTGGGACGCGACCGACTGGAACTAAGATTCAATCGCGCTCAGGCAAGCTACTGGAAACCCAAGTTGCAACCCCGGTCGGTAGCTAGTTATTATCGTCAATCGTGAGAAAGCCGTGACCTTGAAACCCAAAGCCCCGCACAGCCCAAGCGAATTCGAACAGTTGGGCAACCGGCAATCCCTTTCGATTGTAGGTGAGTTTCTCCTGTTCATCAGAGAAAATAAGGCATGGTGGATGATTCCTATTCTATTGGTCTTGGGGCTGGTTGGGATCTTGAGTTTGTTGGCTTCCACCGGTGCGGCTCCCTTTATCTACACGCTGTTTTGACAACGCTTTAGCATCGGGAAGAGTTGGGCAGGCAGATGGATGGATGGGTTGCCAGTTAATACGTAATCGTACACCAGCACCAGTTATCGACCTCTGATTGACAGCCGCGCGTGGCGGCGGGCTCGTGGGGTGCGGTAGCGATCGGCCGCCGCACAACGTTCTTCTTAACGGTACGGACGAACCGCTTCGGGATGCGATGCCTTCCAGAGGTGCAGCGTCAACTCGGACCAGTTCGTCAGTCCGCCGGTCTCCCACCACAGGGCTTTGACGCGATCGCGTAGCCTTCGCCGCCGATGGTAACAGAAAGGCTGTGAGACGCTTTCCTGGGCACAGAATTGGGCTGCGGTGGGAGTGGCTTGTTCGAGTGCCAGTCGTAATACCGAATCAGGTACTTCAACGGCTTAACCTGTCTTGCAGTTGCCGCAAGAACAGGCTGGCCGGTTTAACGCCTAATGTTCTTACTTCTTTGGCATCCCATGCGGGTCGCGGCTCGAAACGTATTCTCTGCATGTGAAAGGCAACGCTTCCCGGACTCCCGTCACGGCTCAAATTGGACCCTTTGGCGACGATACGAACATAGCGGGCCGGGGCTTCGGTAAGCTTGTACCGGTGAAAAACCTCCGGGCCTTTAGCCGGCCCCTTGGCATCGGCATAAACGGTTTTCCATTCCTTCCTGTCGTTCGATGTTTGGATGTCAAACGAATAGACGCGGTCCATAAGCCTGCCCCCGAATTGGGGAAACGATATGTTCAGAGCCTTGATTGTGCCTTGACGACCGAGGTCGTATTGAATCCATTCTCCGGTGCCCTGGACCAGCCAGTATTTATCCGGCGAATCGTCAAGAGTGCTCTCTGGTCCCCGTCCCCAGTCGTAGCTGGAAGCCTCGACAACGCTTTCTATGCCGGCCACGCGTTCTGGGTCCAGGCTGATCCGGTCCGTGACCCGGTGCAATTCCCAAAACCCGTCGCTGTAGCCGAATTGCTCCCGGTTCCAGGCATGGTTCCGGCCCGCGCCCTGTCTACCCACGTGACCGATCGCCCAGTTTTGAGCGGTCGGCGGTTGTTGCACGACGAGTTCACCCCGAGTGTTCCAGGCCACGCAGTTGGCGGCCGACCATCCGTGTCCGCTTCCCGCGCTTAAGCGGTTCATCAAGCCGACGTCGTCATGGACGTTGTCAAAGAGAGCGCCGCACGACCAACGGTGATGCGGTTCGCTCCAGGTGATCCCCGCATGGTGTACATTATTATGGAACACGTTTGGCCCTTTGACCCAAGCGCAAATGACATAGGCGTGGCGGTTATGGAGCGCGTCGCAGTTTTGCACAAGAACATGCGAGGCGTTGCCGCGCGGGAAAAAGCCGTAACGCGGGACGTAGCCGGAGAAATAACCGTTGGACGCCATCAAGACCGAACTGTCCCGCACGGTGATGTTTTTGCCGTCGCCGATAACAAAGACCCGGTCGTAAAAATGTTCCGCCACCACATCCCGCGCCCAGACGTCGCGGGCATTGTTGAAATGCACGGCGGTTCCACGCATGTGTGACAGGCGACCGTTACGCAGTTTGTCATGCAACAGGAGACGCATTCCCTCTACCCCGGCCTGGGTGATACGAGCGGAATACTCGTATTTGAAGACACTCCCGCCGCCCCAACGCTTCTCGATCGCGAAAACGATAGGCGAGTCAATCGAGATTAGATTGCCGGTGATATTGGTGATCTTCCGTTCGAAATCATATTCAAAGAATTGCGATCCGCCCCACTTGCCTTTTCCGGGAATTCGGTCCATGCCGATTTCAGTGATCCAGGTCGGGTTGCCTCTCCGGCGAACCATGATCTTGTCGCCGACCTGGAACCTCCCTGAATCCTCGACGCTGAACGAGACGGTGCCAACTGGAACATAATTGTCAATGATTTCGACCGCGTTTTCCGTGTCAGAGGTGATTCCCCCGCCTTGGATTAGTATCAGGTTGCGGGTGGCCCGTCCGGGACGAATCAGCACGGTGGCATTGCGTCCGGCAAGGTGGTTTTTGAAATCATCGAGAGTGCGGCCTTGGTCAGGGTTCATCCATTCCTCTGGATCGGACCATAACGTAGCTGGATCCCCCCCGGCTCCCTCACCCCGCAGAACCACGCCACTGGTGGCTATCCTAAGGTCTCCCCGGATTTCGTAAACACCCTGCCTCAACAGAACCGCGCCGCGGATCCCGTCCGCGTCTGGCGTCATGGCCGATACCTGATCAATCGCCGCCTGAATGCGCTCCCGGTTATCGCCCGGTTCGGGGCGCAGGGACACTCTCACGGGCGCGTTGGGCAAGGCCACTCCGCCGCCCATGTAGCCAGCATGCGAAAAATCGGGAATGCGGTTGCCGCGATAATCGGGAACGTACACCAGCCGCCCGTCCGCGCCGGGATGAACGATCCGGCTGTAGTTTCCCGGTAGGGTTTCGGGATCGAAAACTGAAAAATGGAATCTGTCTCTGAACACCGTTTCTCCATCGACCTCAAACCAAACCGGGATACTATATCGGCCGGGTTCGGGCGTTCCAGTGAACTCGACGTTGACGGTGCTATCGGTGAGAAGTTTCTGCGGCGCGAACCGGGCCACGATGGCACCGTTACTTCGGCGTACTACCACGCCCGTCAAAACCCCCTCGCTGTGGTGATTTGAGGTGATCTCCATGCTCGGAAAGCCATCTCCGGGGGCGATAATGGCGGGATAGCCGATACGCGTCTCCATGGTTTCATGCGAGACGACTACCCGGAGCACGGCCGGCACCGGTTCCTCGGCAGCCAAAAAGGTCGCCTGGAAAATTAACAACGATCCGGCAAGCGACAAAGATGTAACAGCGACTTTCTTTACTTTCATTTGACTGGTTCTTCCGTAGAGTTGAATCGGCGAGTGCTTTTGCTTTCTTCCACGGCAGGCGATCCGCTATGATCGCCTGAACCCTGCATGAAAAAGACATTCAAAATCGTTTATACTCGGCTCCAATGCTTTTCTCAAGCAAAACAGATCATCGTCACCCCGGGGAACGTCGCTGGTGTCGATCATTGCCCGCTCGTGATGCCCAGCGGAGCCATCATCTTGGTACAGGGTCTAGGGGCCCCGGTTCCAAATCACACACATGGCCGAGATCGCGACAGCACGGTGTTCCTAGCTGCTTCGCGCCTTCCCACGGTCATCTCCGCCGCGTCCTCGTCATGCTGGCAAGTAACGCATGTATCCGAAAAGGGGTCGGACCCTTCGGAGGCAAGTCGAAGTTCATTGGTTTTTTTGTCTCGCCGGAGAGGGTCAGACCCCTTTCCAGATAGGCCCTGACTGTTGACGCTCGTCTGGGAATCGGGTGCAGGACGCTCTTCGGGCTCGCTTGACGCTATGGTACTGTTTTGACGCAAACTGACAGCAGCGACGAGAGCCAAATTTTAGCCACCGGTACGCCACTTGAAGCATGGTGTAATGGCTGGCGAAAGGCAGTCGAGCAATTTTTGTTCGAATTCAACCCAGCCGGTGGTCGGCTGATCAAGGATGATTTCCAGTCGACTGTCGCGTCGATACGCAGAAGGGTTAAAGCTGGTTGAATCCTTTGCGCGATTGATGAACCACCAATTGTCCTCGCAGCGAAAAACACCCTTTAGTCGTACAATGGGATACACGTAGCCCAAAAGGTCGAGCAGATTGTCGCGATCGAAGATGTCGTCTACGTGGAAGATCCAGCCACAGGCTCCATGTTTAGGCTCATCGTTGGGGACTCGAAGCGGTCGGCCTGGTGCCGGAACGACCATCGCACACTCTTCCTGTGAATCGGGAGCGGAGGATTTCTTGCTGTTGACTCTTGCACTGTGAGTGGTCAAAAGCGGTAGCTCGCCCAGAATTGTTGCTGGCTTGTTTCCCGCGTTGCTCTCAACGAGATGGGCATCCGGAAAAGCAGGAACTCGCACGGTTGATGTAACCGCATCTAGCCAAGCTGGGTCGATATTACCAAAACTTGATTCCGTGATCAGTTGCTTTGTTGGAACGAAGCTCTCGACCCATTCGCGACAACGTTCAATGAGCGCGGAATCTCGTTTGTCAGTCCAGTTGATTACGACGATATCCGCCAATTGGACTTGGTCTTGAAAGACTTCCGTCTCCCGCCAACGCGGGTTGTCGAAGTCTTTGGGATCGATCAGGCAAATGGTATTCCGTAGATCGATCACTGAAGAGAAATTTGGGCTCCGTAAGACATCGACGACTTTTGCAGGATGACTTGCACCTGACGGTTCTACGATCAAACGATCGGGCTTGGTTCTGCGAATGAATTGTGCCAACAGCGGTTGGAACGCAAAGGCCATAGTGCAGCACGCACAACCACCTCCTAACTCCTGGACAGCAATATCCTCAGAACCCGTATCAACCATTGCTTGGTCGATCGACACCATGCCATACTCATTGATGAAAATCGACCACTTCTCTCCAGACGGGCGACGGTCGATCAGTTGCTTGATGGCTGTCGTTTTTCCGGAGCCAAGAAAACCGACGATCAAATTCGTGGGAATGCGTTCCCCTTTCTTCCAAGCCATCCGCTAAACCAACTCTTTCTCGATCGATTCGATACGAATTGGGCATATGTCGAACTTTGGGTTCTGGCCCAAAAATCGACAGGGGTTGTTGTGAAAGAGTTCAATCGCATTCTGGACGCTATAACCGCGACGACGGTATTCGAGAATACACTCTTGAAGCGTAAAGGGATCGCTCGGTCCCCAGTCAGCCGACGAGTTAACGAGAATGCGTTCGGTGCCGTATTTCTCAATCATGTCGACCGCTCGCTTCGGTGAACACTTGGTAACCGGATAAAGAGTCATTCCTACCCAGTACCCTGCATCCAGGCATGGGCGAATGGTTTGCTCTTCCACATGGTCAATCCAGATACGTTCCGGATTGACGTTTAGTCCCGCTAGAACGTCCAGTACGCGGCGAGTTCCGTCTGCTTTGTCGGCCAAATGCGGAGTGTGGATCAGAACCAGTTGATCGTGCTGCATCGCCAATTCGACATGCGCAGCCAGTGCATCGCATTCGTTAGCAGTGGATTTATGAAGCCCAGTTTCACCCACACCCAGGCAGGTTGGTTGTGATAGGAACTCAGGGAAATGCTTCAGGACCTCGCGAGTAAGGCCTGGATTCTCTGCTTCTTTGGGATTGACGGCAACCCAGCAGAAGTGGCGAATCCCATATTGCGCCGCCCGTGTCGGTTCGAACTCGCTGATCTGACGAAAATAATCGATAAACGTCTCGGGATAACGTCGATCGAAGCCCGCCCAAAAAGCTGGTTCCGCTACGGCAACAACTCCCGACATCGCCATTCGCTCGTAGTCCTGTGCGGTGCGAGCGATTGCGTGGTAATGTGGCTGGATGATCTGCATCAATCTCTATCCTGTTTTCGTTGAGTTGCGTGTTAGACAGTTGCCAACAGCTCGAGCAATTGCTCAACGCGTGGCGTATCGCTGGTGTTTCCACTCAAGACCTGGAGCGATTGACGAATAACAGCAAGTTTTTCTTCGTTTGCGGCGTGCTCGCCCTGCCTTGCAACCACGACATCGTATCTGTCTAGAAACGCAGCTAGCTCCAGCAGCATATGGCGATTCTCAAGAAAATAGGTATCGATGACTTGTTGTGGATCGAGCATCTACATGGTCCCTTCTCGATTGAGATCGAATTGACATGTTAAAGTGAGATGACTTGATCGGGCGGGTTGCCGCCGAGCGCCGAATACAACTGCGGGAAGCAGCCGGCGACTACGCCCTCCACGAAGCCTTTCGCACGAACTTCGCCGGTACCACATTGCGAGAATTCACCATCGGCCAGTCCACGACGCACGGCACACTGGTCACATACCATCAACAGGATGTTCTGCTCCTTGGCAACTTTCGCAAGCCGTTCACCAATGGGATCGCCTTTGCGCAGGCAGTAGATGTTGTCATCGAAGAACATCATGCCGATCACTT
>SLFV01000136.1 GCA_007124075.1 Roseimaritima sp. | reverse complement strand
TTGAATTGGGGTAAGACTCGTCGAATGCCAGAAACTGCCCCACGCTGGCCGCATCGAATTGCGGATACCGCTGGGCAAATAACTCGCCATCGGCTGTGACCTGAATTAACGCCTCCCACGCATTGATGACATTTTCCGGCTGGTCCAACATAAAGTCGTAGGTCACCTCCAAGAACCGAGCGATATTCTCTGCCCGTTCAACTTGGCGGCTCATCCAATAAATGCATTCTGCGACGCGTGATAACATTTGGTTTTGCCTCTTTATCGGTAATGCGACGCGGCGTGGCTATTCCCGTAACGAGCCGACTTCGCCACCCGGTTCGGCGACCACCCAAGTATCCTTGCTCCCCCCCCCTTGCGACGAATTGACCACCAACGACCCTTTTCGCAAGGCAACTCGTGTCAGCCCCCCGGGGAGAACCCAAATATCATCGGGCGAACTGCTCAGGATGTAAGGACGCAAGTCCACATGCCGCCCCTCCAATTTGCCATCCACCATCGTTGGCGCGCGCGAAAGCGACAATGTCGGTTGCGCGATGTAATTCCTGGGATTGGCGCGAATCGCGGCCGCAAACTCTTGACGCTGCTGGTGCGTGGACGCTGGGCCAATCAGCATTCCGTAACCGCCCGACTCGTTGGCGGCTTTGACGACCAGTTCATCCAGGTGCTCCAAAACGTACCGACGATCCTCATCGCGGATACAAAGGTACGTCCGCACGTTGGGCAGCCGGATTTCTTCGCCCAAGTAATATTTGACGATGTCTGGAACCAGGGCGTAGATGACTTTGTCATCGGCAACGCCCGTCCCCGGGGCGTTGGCCAGTGCGACCTTCCCCGCGCGATAGGATCGCATGAGTCCAGGAACGCCCAGGAGGCTGTCTTTGCGAAAGACCTCTGGGTCGATGAAAATATCGTCTATCCGCCGATAAATCACGTCGACGCGCTGCAAGCCGTGGGTGGTGCGCATCCAGACCACGTCATCACTATCGACCACCAGGTCGCTTCCCTCGACCAGTTCAACCCCCATCTGCTGCGCCAAGAACGAATGCTCGTAATAGGCACTGTTGTAAACCCCGGGGGTCAATACCACGACCGTCGGCTGAGAATTGGGGTCGGGGGTCATTTTGCACAACATGTTGTACAAATGGTCCGCGTAATTGTGGACAGGGCGAACCTGAGAAGCCGTGAAGACTTGCGGAAAGTTCCGCTTCATCACCATCCGGTTCTGCAGCACATACGAAACCCCCGAGGGACAACGGAGGTTGTCCTCCAGAACATACATCGCCCCCGAATTATCGCGTACCAAGTCGATTCCGGCGATGTGCGCCCAGACGCCACGTGGTGGCTTTAACCCCTTGCACGGTTCCAACATCGTCCCTGCTGAATCGATTAAATCACGTGGAATCACGCGGTCACGCAGAATCTTTTGCTCGTTGTAAATGTCATCCAAAAATAAGTTCAGCGCACAGATCCGCTGCTTCAGGCCCACCTCGATATGCTGCCAAGTGACCGCATTGACAATCCGCGGCACAATATCGAAGGGCATTATCTTTTCGGTCCCTTGCTGATCGCTGTAGACCGTGAAGGTGATCCCCATCCGGTACAAAGCCTGTTCGATTGACTTTTGGCGACGGGCCAATTCGCCCGGCGGAAGCTGATTGATCAGCGATAACAACGCCCGCGCATCAGGCCTTGCATGCCCGGATGGCTCGACCAACTCATCGTAAAAATCACCCGTTTCGTAGCCGGGCAGACGGACCTCTTCGTGATCAGCATTCAAATATCCACGGGGGTTCGGAGCGAAGGAGGAGTCTGGATATTTCATAAGTGTTGCGCAGCAGGCAGCGCTCAGTAGTCGCTTCTCGAATCTTTACTCGGGGGTAAACCAAGAACCTCTCCGCCGCCTCTTTCGCATCATAAACAATCAGCGATTGCTGCGTGAATGTGGCCCACACTTTTTTTACTGGGGAGGAAGGCCGTGCGTTAAACGGGCCCTAGCGCCGCATATCGTGGCACTGAGAATCGGACTTTAGCGCTGCTAGCGAGTGGACTGGGACTGCAACCCACAGCAGTCGAATCGTTTATTTGAGCCGGGAAGGCTTGAAAATCGGCACCATTGCTCGCTACCAAGGGGCTTCTTCCTCGATTATCATTAAGAGGTTTAATCTACGGGACCGTCTCGTTCGATACAATCCATAGGATTGCTTTCTCCGGCAATACAGCCAATTTCCGAGTGTATTGTCGCTAACTTCAAGTCCAAATCCCCCAGTGGAATCGTCTGCAGTGGATACACCTTCTTCCTCGAACGCCACAAGCGTTCAGTATGTTTCTGGGATCACCGTGCGAATGGCGGGCGATTCCGGTGACGGTATGCAATTACTGGGTACGCAACTAACCAACACCAGCGCGCTTGCTGGAAACGATGTTGCCACGTTCCCGGACTTCCCGGCCGAAATTCGCGCGCCACGCGGTACACGCGCGGGGGTTAGTGGATTCCAGCTTCAATTTGCCGCCGAGGAGATTTTCACTCCTGGTGACAGTCTGGACTGTTTGGTGGTAATGAACCCCGCAGCATTGGTGACCAATTTGGCCGACCTGCGGAAAGGTGGCATTTTGGTTGTCAATGAGGATGGATTTAACGCCAAGGAATTCAAGCTAGCAAAACTCGATAAGGACCCCTTGGAAGACGAGGTGCTGGAGTCGACCTACCGCTTGGTAAAAGTGCCGATGACGCAACTGACTAGGCAGGCGGTGGCGGATTTGGGACTGAGTGTCAAACATGCCGATCGCTGCAAGAATTTTTTCGCAATGGGTCTGGTCTATTGGCTGTTCGGCCGATCATTGGAACCGACTCAGCGGTTTATTCAGACCAAGTTTGGGATGAAACCCGAAGTCGCACAAGCAAACGAAACCGCGCTACTGGCTGGCTGGGCATATGGGGAAACCACCGAGGCCTTTGGGATTAGCTACCGCGTCGAAGCGGCTCAATTGGAACCGGGGACGTACAAGAATTTGATGGGCAATCAGGCGCTGGCGTGGGGGCTGATGACGGCCGCCCAACGCAGTGGCAAAGAACTGTTCTACTCCACGTACCCCATCACTCCCGCCAGTGACATCCTGCACGAATTAACGCGGTACAAAAACTACGGCGTCCGGACGTTTCAGGCGGAGGATGAAATCGCGGCGGTGTGCGCGACGATTGGCGCCTCGTTTGGTGGCTCCATGGCAGTGACCGCCAGCAGCGGACCAGGCATCGCGCTGAAGGCCGAAGCGATGGGACTGGGTATGATTATGGAATTGCCGATCGTGGTCATCAACGTTCAGCGTGGGGGCCCCAGCACCGGATTGCCGACCAAGACCGAGCAAAGCGACCTGTTGCAGGTCATGTTTGGCCGCAACGG
Organism: Roseimaritima sp.; assembly: GCA_007124075.1. Taxonomy (GTDB): domain Bacteria; phylum Planctomycetota; class Planctomycetia; order Pirellulales; family Pirellulaceae; genus Roseimaritima. Next base: position 5,552 of record SLFV01000136.1, on the reverse strand, counting down.
AGAATCCCCGCTGCCGATCGTCGCACCGGCTGGACCTGCGGACTGTTTTGAAATGGCTCAGGAAGCCTGGCGTCTGGCGGTTCGAGCGATGTGCCCCGTCGTCCTGTTGTCTGATGGGTACATCGCCAACGGTAGCGAACCTTGGAAGATCCCCAATGTTGCGGAGATGGAACCGATTGAAATTCAGCATCCCGAGGGTGCGGCGCAGACGGGCGAAAAATTCATGCCTTACAGCCGAGACGAAAACCTAGCCCGACCTTGGGCGGTGCCTGGGACGGCTGGTTTGATGCATCGTTTGGGTGGCCTGGAAAAGGAAGATGTCACCGGAAATGTCAGCTATGACCCTGCCAATCATCAGCATATGACCGACACGCGGGCTCGCAAGATTGAATTGCTGGCCGAGCAAATTCCGTTGCAGACGGTCTTTGGCGACAAAAGTGGTGAGATCCTCGTTGTCAGTTGGGGTGGCACCTACGGCGCATGCCATACTGCGGTCAGTCGTTGTCGCAAGGCTGGGTTATCGGTCAGCCATGTCCACCTTCGCTACCTCAATCCGTTCTCCCGAAATCTAGGCCAGCTCCTGCGGAGCTTCAAAACGGTCTTGGTGCCCGAATTGAACACTGGACAGCTTCGCATGCTGCTGCGGAATCAGTTTCTGGTCGACTGCCGTGGGATCAATAAAGTCCAAGGGAAACCATTCACGGTGCGGGAATTGGTCGAGGCGATTCGAGACCAGGCATGCGTTGACCGCGACTGCACCGTGGTGGACCAAAAATTGCAATTGTGTGCAAGTTAAGCCTTGGGGGTTGACCCCCATTTTTCGCTTGCACGTTGACTCCAATTATCTTCCCTTAACCTTGCATTGCTCCCATGAACCTTCCCGTCTTGAGTGCCTCTGATTTTGCCAGCGACCAAGATATACGCTGGTGCCCCGGATGTGGTGATTACTCGATCTTGGCACAGATGAAAAAAGTCTTGCCACAATTAGGCGTCTTGCCTGAGAAGACGGTATTCATCAGCGGTATTGGCTGCAGTAGCCGTTTTCCGTACTACATGAATACGTACGGGATGCACAGCATTCATGGTCGCGCGCCCGCGTTCGCAACCGGCCTGAAATCGACTCGCCCTGATCTTTCGGTCTGGGTGATCACCGGCGACGGTGACGCATTGTCGATCGGTGGGAATCATTTCATCCATTTGTTGCGACGAAACCTAGATGTCAATATCGTGCTGTTCAATAACCGGATATACGGACTGACGAAGGGCCAATACAGCCCAACCAGCCTGGAAGGTCATGTGACCAAAAGCACCCCGATGGGTTCCATCGACCATCCTCTGAATCCGCTTAGCGTTGCGATCGCTGCCGAGGCGACGTTTGTCGCGCGGAGCATCGACGCACATGTCAAACATCTTGAAATGACCTTGCGTCGCGCTGCTCAGCACAAGGGAACCTCGCTGGTGGAGGTTTATCAAAACTGCAACGTTTTTAATGACGGTGCGATGGCGTACGCCCAAGACCGAAACCAACGTCCGGAAAACACGATTGAACTGGAACATGGGAAGCCATTGATTTTTGGGAAAAACCGTGACAAAGGAATACGTTTGGTCGGCCACTGCCTGGAGATCGTCAAAACCGCAGAGGTGCCGACAGATGATCTGCTGATCCATGACGAAACTTCCGCAGATCCGGCGCTGCACTACATGCTTAGTCGACTGCGATATCCGGAATTTCCCGAGCCGATTGGTGTGCTGCGAAACGTAACGGGGGTCGCGACATACGACGAGCAAATTAACGATCAAGTCGTCCAGGCCCGCAGCAAAAAGGGTGTCGGCGATCTGCAACAGTTGTTCAACTCCGGCGACACCTGGCAGGTGGCTTAGGAAGCGTTCTTTGCTCAATTTTTGAAAGGATTTTGTGATGCCACGTGGAAAAATTTTCAGCAGTGCGGATCGTGCAATTGGTGATACCCCATTGATTCGCATCAATCGTTTGGCCCCCGAGGGGACGGAGATCTTTGCGAAGTGCGAATTTTTTCAACCGCTCAACAGTGTCAAAGATCGAATCGGCGTGGCAATGATCGAAGCTGGCGAACGCGATGGTAAAATCAACGCCGATACGCATGTGGTCGAACCAACCAGCGGTAACACCGGCATTGCACTGGCCTTTGTCTGCGCAGCCAAAGGTTACAAATTGACGCTAACGATGCCCGAGTCGATGTCCGTAGAGCGTCGCGCCCTGCTACGCGCGATGGGTGCCAATTTGGTTTTGACTCCCGCCGCCGACGGGATGAAGGGTGCAATCTCTGCGGCTGCGGAGTTGGCCGCCACGGCTGAGAATGCTTTTATGCCACAGCAATTCGAAAACCCCGCAAATCCCGCGATCCACGAAGCGACCACAGGCCCCGAAATTTGGGAGGATAGTGGCAAGAACATCGACGTGATTGTTGCCGGGGTGGGAACCGGAGGCACAATCACAGGAGTGTCTCGGTATATCAAAACACGGAATCCCGAGTTCAAAGCGATTGCGGTGGAGCCAAAGCATTCGCCCGTGATTAGTGGCGGTTCCCCGGGGAAACACCGGATTCAGGGCATCGGTGCCGGTTTTGTTCCTCGGAATTTGGATACGTCGATCATCGACGATGTCGTTCAGGTCGAAGATGAGGATGCGTTTGAATACGGTCGCTTGCTGGCCAAGCAGGAAGGCATTGTGGCTGGCATCAGTAGCGGGGCCAACCTCTGGGCGGCCTTGCAGGTCGCCAAACGGCCCGAATTCCAGGGGAAACGAATCGTCACAATCATGTGCAGTCTGGGGGAACGCTACCTCAGCACACCCCTGTTCGGCGATCTTGGAATCTAGGTCCGACCGCTCAGCCGCGGTGGTATCATTGAATGGTCAAGCGGCAACGACAAATTCACTTCTCCCGGTTAGCTGGGCATTCGGCATAGCTGGGAGTAGCGTCTAAGAGAGCTGGGCAACCTCTCCTCTATCTACCGCTTGACTTCGAAGCATTTGTTGCGATCGCCACATTTTCGGGAATCGCTGTATCCTCGGGAAGCAGGCGATTGACGGTTCCTTCGACCTCGGCAATCCGCATGATTTTTGCATACCGATCTTGTAAGGTCGCCAATGATGCCGCGTGCAATTCCGGCGTCACCGTCGCGCAGCAATCCTCCACGACCGTCACCAGGTAACCCAGGTCACAAGCATCGCGAACCGTCGTTTCCACGCATTCGTTGGTGTACACACCAACGACAAACAACGATTCGATGCCCAGATTCTTCAGCACATAGTGAATGTTGGTCGACGAAAAAACACCACTGGCGGTTTTGTTGATGACAATTTCATCCCGTTCTGGCAGCGGGGCCACGCTGGGGACAAATTCGGCCTCACGAGACCCAGGCGGTGCCAATAAACCCAAGCGTTTATGGCCGCTTCCGCGGTCGCGGCCATTTTGGGTTAACGATTGAATCCGAGTATGGATAACCTCCAAGTCATGGCTGCGAAACAGGTCTTGCAGCCGACGCACGTTGGGTAGGACCAACGATTCCAACCGATCAAAGTAATACGCCTGAGACTCCTCCGAGACGCAGTTACCATGTTCACTGGCAAACACACCTTCACCGCGAACCGCATCCAAGTATTGCAAATCGATACACAGCAATGCCGCGTGACGTTCCAACAGAAACTCGCGATGCGAGGGGTTTTCCACAATACAATCGTGATAAACGCCCCGAAGCGGGTCGATAAAATTTTCGCTAGGTTCAAACGGATTCATGCGGTCAGTGGGGGTACAAGGTTGGCAAAGTCAGGCGACGCAGATAGATGCTGCAATGTCCTAAGTAACAAATTACCAGCGATTTCAATATCACTCCAGGCGGTCCATTCTGCAGGAGAGTGACTAAACCCCCCTTTGCTGGGCACAAACAGCATGGCGGCGGGGACCATGCGTCCCAGGATCTGAGCATCGTGGGCGGCACCGCTGGGCATGGTGATGTAGTCCAGCCCACTGGCCTCGGCCTGGCGTTTCAGTTCGGCTACCAAGGCGGTGCCGCAGGTCACCGGGGCGATGTAGCTTTGCTGCTTGAATTCAAACATCAGATTTCGCCGCCGCGCGATTGCCGAGAGGGCTTTACGAAACGCGTCAGCCAGTTCCGTTAACACTTGATCGGAGGGATCGCGGACGTCCAGCGAAAACTCCACTAAACCTGGAACCGTGTTAGGCGCACCAGGCATGATCTGTGCCTTGCCAATCGTCGCCCGGCTTTGCTCGGTTCCGTTTTCTTCCAAGATCCGAGCAATCTCATGAGCGAACTCCGCCAGCCCCAAGAAGGCATCGTGGCGCATCTGCATCGGCGTGGTGCCTGCGTGGTTGGCCTCGCCGCGGAACCAAACCGACCAAGTGAACAAGCCGGTAATTTGATCGACGATTCCGATCGGTTTACGCAAGCGATCCAGAACGGGACCTTGTTCGATGTGCAGTTCCAGGTAACCTGCAATCGATTCGGGGGAGCGAGCGGCATCGAGGGCATGCAGCGGATCGTAACCGTGACGAAGCAGTTCGTCATGCAGCCGAATACCGTCCAAATCGTGCATCGTATCGATTTTTTCGGGCGTGATCTGGCCGCACACCGCCTGGGAACCGAACATGCCGCCAAAACGGCCTTCTTCGTCACTGAAGGCAATCAGTTCAATCCCGTGTCGCGGCAGCACTCCGGCGTCCTTCAGGCATCGCAAGCATTCCAGTCCCACGACAACCCCCAAAGCCCCATCTAGGGCGCCCGCGCAGGGCACGGTATCGATATGCGAACCAAGCAGCAATTTGGGTAAACTGGGATCGCCGCGCAGGTGCGCCGAGACATTGGCCGCGCCATCGACGGTATGCTCCAGGCTTGCCTGTTTGATGCGATCGATCAACCAACGTTTGCCTTCCATATCGGCATCGGTAAAGGCCATGCGGTAAATCCCGCGGTCTTCCTCATTGCGGCCAATCTTGGATAACTCCAGGATGTCTTCTTTGATCCTGGTCAAGGAAACATTCAGTGTCATTAGTCTACTGTGGGTAAAGGAACACCTTCGACGTATTGCCCATGCAGCATGTGCAACTGCAGGGTGTGGTTGATCAAAATATCGTTACGTCGCGAAGCCGTCGCATCGGTCTCCTCCCATGCTGCCCGGATAAATGCAAGCAGCCGATCGTACTGTAACACACCGACTGCTTTTACACGTTCGGGGGTCAACCAATGATCGACCATCTCTTGAACCGCAGCTTGCTTGATCGGGTCCGTGTGCGCTGGGGGTGCCATGAAGGCAAACTTTTTGCGTTCGTACAACTCCCTTGGCAGCACATTTTTCATCGCTTCCCGCAGCACCCACTTTTCCACACCATCGCGGATCCGAACTTCGGGCGGGATCGTCGCAGCGTACTCCGCCAAATGGTGGTCCAGAAACGCGGGACGCGCTTCCATGCTGTTGGCCATGTCCATGCGGTCGCCGCCCCAGGTCAGGATTTGGCCCTCCAGCATCGTTTTGCTCCACGTGTACTGCGAGACAT
>SLFV01000474.1 GCA_007124075.1 Roseimaritima sp. | reverse complement strand
CTGGGCTGACGAAAATCCCCTTTTTGCATTGCCTTAAAGTCGCTGACTCTAACGCATTTTAAGCCCAGGATTATCGCGAAAAAACCGACGTCGCAACGAAACCCCAAATTTGTCATCCTTTTGGTTACCACATTAAAAGGAGATGAGAATGGAGGTTCTTCTCGGAATTTAGTGGCAGGTGGTCGATTTTGGCTTGATTTTGTAAATTGTCGAGATGAACAATCTCAACGACCATTACCGTGATCTGCTTGGCCTGGATGAATCTTGGGTAGTCTCCGACGTGGACCTCCGATTAGACGACAATTCGGTCGTGATCGAGCTGTCGCACCGAGGCGGTCCCTTGATCTGTCCTGAATGCCATGTCCTGAATGCCAAAACAGTTGCGGCAAGGCCGATACGGCCCCCCCAAGATCATGGCGACACCTCGATACGATGCAGTTCAAGACCGAGATTAGGGCCGCCGTCCCTCGATGCAGGTGTGTTCAATGTGGCGTCAAAACGGTCTCGGTGCCCTGGGCCGGGAAGCACTCCCGCTTCACTTTGATGTTCGAAGCGTTTGGTATTCGTGTTCTCCAAGCTGCGGCGAATGTCTCACGGGCGGCAGCCTTGCTGGACCTGAATTGGGAGTCGGTGCATAAGCTGATCGAAAGAGCCGTTGCCCGGGGTATCGACCGACGGACACTGGACGAGATCAAGCATGTCGGAATTGACGAAAAGAGCCTCGGTAAAGGCCATGATTACGTCTCGGTATTGACTGACCAGGACCATCGGCGAGTTCTTGATGTGACCAAAGGATCGCACCGTTGTCGCGACTGATGAACTTTGGCAAACACTCGACGAAAGCCAGCGAAATCAGGTTGAATCGGTGTCACTGGACATGTGGCCTGCATTCATGACCAGCTCCAACAGGAATGCCCCCAACGCGGAGATCGTGCATGACAAATTCCATGTCAGCAAGTATCTCAATGACGCCATCGACAAGGTGCGACGAAGCGAACACCGCAAACTTAAGTCGGAAGGTGATGACCGCTTGACTGGCTTGCGTCAGCTGCTGTTGTACAACGAAGAGAACCTCGATGAGGACGGTCAGGTCGAGATGCAGATCCTTCAGAAAAGTGATCTTCAAACAGGTCGTGCTTGCGCGATCAAGGAGAACTTCCGCCATTTCTGGTTGAGTGTAGATTCCGATTCGGCGGGGGAGTTCTTTCGCTCCTGGTACGGCTGGGCGATTCGCAGTCGCCTGGAGCCGGTCAAGGCGGTCGCGAGAATGCTCAAGAGACATCTGACTGGACTGCTGAGCTACTTTCGGCATCATGTCACCAACGGGCTAGCCGAGGGATTCAACAGCAAGATTCAGTCCATCAAGTCAGCCGCAAGAGGCTTTCGTTCTTTCGCCAACTACCGCCTCAGGATCCTGTTTTACTGCGGCAGACTCAATCTGATGCCGTAAAATCCGTGCCACTAAATTCCGAGAAGAACCCCCCAATGAGGCGCCGGCATCCCGGCGGGGGTCACGCTTTACAGCACCGTCGCTGTGGCGTAAGCTTAAATCTGAAAGCTACTTGCGGTTATTTCGGGGCATAATTCCGTCCCTGAATTCAGGGTATCGCGTGACGGCTGACGAGTACGCGAATGGTTACGTTTTTTCGATTGGATAGAAATGTACTTACGACGAATCGCCTGGTTGGCCGCGATCATATTCGGCTGCGCTGTCGGCAGTTCGATCTACAGTTTTCTTGCAACCGCTGACGACCAGCCCGCAGTAACCGATTCGACTGCAGCGGTGTCGCCCGACAGCGCGTTGCCCGACAGCGGGTCTCCAGACCCAGGCCCCCTTCCTGACCAGCAACTCGAAATCGATGCCCAGGAGCAGGCGTTGATTGACGAATTGAGGTTACGGACAGCGGCGTGGGCCGAGGTCATCGTTCAGCTTCAGCACGCACAGATGCATTACAACAATGGTCCTTTAGCGACAATGAACCAGTATCGCGATCTGTTTCGCGAACTGGAGCCTGAATCACGGAGGCTTTATGAAGAACTGTTGGCCCATGTCGTCACGATGCTGGAAGCTCGCCCGGGAGGCGCGCCGATATTATGGGACTTTGTGGTTCGTACGATGGAACATCGTGGCCGAATGGATTGGTATGAAGGCCTGGGGAAGCCAGCCTTGATGTTAGCCCAGGTTTTGAACGAAGGCGAACTGCCCAAATTCCCCTCCGTCGCCGCTCGGGCGCTGATCTGCGAAGGCATGTTCGAGGAAGCGCGGCCGTTTTTGGAAAAGATGATGCAAGTTCAGGAACCCGACGAACAGGACATTCGCCTACTGGTCACTTTGGACGTGCTGCAAGAATCGTGGCAAGCCGAACAGGAGCGATTGGCAAACGACCCCGACGACTTGCCACTGATTGAATTGCAGACGACGCGGGGGCGAGTCCTGATCGAACTGTACGAGGATCAAGCGCCCAATACGGTGGCAAATTTTGTCCAACTGGTGGAAGAGGGATTTTACGATGGTTTGGCGTTTTACCAGGTTTTGGATCGTTTGTTTGCGATGACCGGGGATCCCTTTGGAGATGGCACCGGAGATTCAGGACACAAAATTCCCGACGAGTCCGATCATCCCGACGCTCGATCATCCCTGCGTGGTTCGTTGGTGATGGCCAAGCTTGCACCGACCGGTTCCCAGACGGGGGAGACCATCCCTGATACCGCCAGCAGCCAACTGATGATCCTGTTGCTGCCCATTACCATGGACACGGGGCAGTACACCGTTTTTGGTCGTGTTACGGAAGGTATGGATGCGATCTCTTATCTGAATCGGCAAACATTGGAAGGCAAAAGCGAGGATCAGATCACCGCCCCGCCCGACCGCATCGTCACCGCGACGGTCATCCGCAAGCGTGATCACGACTACGCGGTTAGATATGTCGCCCCCCCGCAGACCCCCTAGTTGGTGCGGCGCCAACGGCTAGACCGTTGACAGTTGAAATTAACGCACCACCTTCTGACCGGCCGACCAGAATTCGCTATCCTATCAGCACCTGCCAAAAACAACGGTGCTTCTCAGGTACGTCGCTTTGCGACAAGCAAGGAACGGCGATCGTCATGAACCTACTGTCTATTAACCGACCATTTGGAGCAAGCTAAGCGATGCAACTTTCCATTGAACGTATTTGTGTACCCACCGACTTTAGTGCCGCGGCCGATCACGCCGTCCATTATGCGGCGGCGTTGGCCAACACCTACGGTTCTTCGCTGCATATTTTGCACGTTATCGAACACGCGGGTCCGCTGGTCCATCACCCGGACTTCACCTCTGGCGGCGAAGTGGCAAGGAGCTACTTTAATAAGTTGGAAAAAGCGGTTACGAAAGCGGAGGCACGACTGAATGAAACCGAAGGCGAACGTCAACGCGATGTCTCGGAACTGCTGAAGTCACTGGAAAGTGAGGTCGCAGAAAAGATTGCCGTTGTCGATAATCCATGGTGGTCAGGGCTGGAGGTGCATCGCGACATTCGCTACGGTCACGCGGCACGAGAAATTAATGATTACGTGAAAGGGCAATCGATTGACTTGGTGGTAATGGGAACGCACGGCCATTCGCGTTTGGCGGCGATGCTGTTGGGCAGTGTGACGGAGCGTGTCTTGCGGACCTGCAGCGTGCCCGTAACCATCGTGCGGCACCCAGATCATCGTTACAAAGTCATTGATGCCCCTCAATGACGCTCCGGCAAGTGGCAGACGCTCAGGAACCCCAATGAATTCGAATCATTCTGGTGGTCACCCACCTGATGACCAATCTGAATTATCGGTACCGGTCGTTTTGTTAGGGATGGCACTGGCCGTTGTGATGGGAGCGGCCAATGTTTACGTTGGCTTGAAAGCAGGCATGACCGTTTCGGCATCCATCCCTGCCGCAGTGATGTCGATGCTGTTGTTTCGCCTGTTTTTCACCAGATCAAACATCCTGGCGGCCAATCAGGTGCAAACGTGCGCCTCGGCAGGTGAATCCTTGGCGGCGGGCATCATTTTTACGATGCCCGCATTAATTCTGATTGGCTACTGGCAAACGTTTGACTTTTGGGTTGTCTCCCTGATTGCGCTCGCAGGCGGCTTGTTAGGCATTTTGTTCATGATTCCGATGCGGCGCGTCTTCGTGGTGGACAATACCGAATTGCCGTACCCCGAAGGCATCGCTTGTGCGGCGGTCTTGGAAGCGGGCAACCCCCAGGTTGTGGGCGCGGACCAATCCAGCTCCAGATCTGATCAAGCCGCGATGCGACTGCTGATCGGCGGAATCGTGGGAATTGTATTCAAAATCGCTGCTTCTTTTTTCAATGTGCTGTACGACACACTGGAAACCGCGTGGCAGTTTGGTAATCGCGTCGGCTACGTTGGAGGCGACCTCTCACCGATGTTAATCGCGGTAGGTTTCATCGTACGCTTGAATGTCGCGGTCCTGATCTTCATTGGCGGCGCGTTGGGCTGGTTGGTCGGTATCCCGTTGCTGGTACCGGCGCCGTCCGATGCGGAGCCGCTGGAAACTGCGTGGGATCTCTGGTCCAGCCAGATTCGCTACGTGGGCGTCGGTGCGATGGTCGTCGGGGGCATCAGTTCCATCGTCTCCGTACGCGCTGGACTGTACGCCGCCATTGCCCATCTGCGCAACGCGACCCTGGGACGCAATCGGAGCTCCGATCCGCGGCAGCGTGATATTCCGACCGTCCTGATCGTCAGCTTGGGAACGGTGTGCTTCGTCATGTTGGCGGGGATCAACTACTGGTTTACGCAAGGGCTGGGGATTAGCGCTGTAGCCACGTTGGTTATGTTGGTGATGGGCTTCTTCTTTACCGCCGTTGCTAGTTACATCGTCGGGCTGGTGGGTAATTCAAACAGTCCTGTGTCGGGGATGACGATCACGGCGGTCTTGACCTCTGGTGCAATGCTGTGGTTGTTTGATTACAGTGGGATCGAAGCGATGGTCGCCACGCTTGGAGTGGCGGCGGTGGTTTGCTGTGTTGCCTGCACGTCCGGCGACGTCTGCAACGATTTGAAAACGGGATTGTTGGTCGGCGCGGCTCCGTTTCGGCAACAGCTGATGCAAATTGCCGGGGTGGCGGTAGCGGCATTTGTGATGGCGCCCGTGATGACGCTGCTGCATAACAACACCCCCGGAGGGATTGGCGGCAAGGAGTTATCGGCCCCCCAGGCAAGCCTGTTCGCCAATCTTGCCAAAGGCTTTTCTGGCCAGGGCAGCTTGCCGTGGGAGATGATTGGCATCGGGGCGTTTCTGGGGCTTATGATTCTGGGAGCGGACCGCTTGCTGAAGGTCTTGGGCTGTACGTTTCGAGCTCACTTGATGCCGATTGCAGTTGGCCTGTATTTACCCTTCGGCGTTGCAATTCCGATCCTGATCGGAGGATTGATTGCTCATTTTTATACCGTCGGAAAACCCGCACGTTCGCACGATCAGGTACTGCACCACGGCATGCTTTTTTCGTCAGGAATCATCGCGGGCGAATCGCTTACCGCGATTCTGATCGCAGGCTTGTTCGCTGTCGGATTAACGGGGGCATTGGATCCGCCTGACGGGATTACAAAGACCGTCTTGTCGCTGCTGGTTGCAGTGTTGTTGGTCGCGTTTTTCTGCGTGTTTACCAGGCCAACGCGTCAGTCCGATTAAGACAGATTACCAAGGATCATTCATAAAACTGGAGATGCCATGGGATTGTTTTTAAAACCGATCATGTGGTTGGGCGTGATCGCGGCTGGCAGTGGGTGCTTCGTGCATAGCTTGGTCCACGCGCAAACCGCGACAGAACGGCCTCATGTTTTGATGATCGCGGTCGATGACCTGAATTGTGCGTTAGGCTGTTACGGTAACAAAATTGCCCAAACACAACACCTTGATCGATTGGCCCGTGAGGGTATCTGTTTTCAAAACGCGTACAACCAGATTCCGTTGTGTAACCCGTCACGCGTATCGCTACTGACGGGCCTGCGTCCGGACCGTACTGAAGTGTTTGACCTGTCGCGACATTTTCGGGAACATCGCCCAGAGACGGTGACGCTGCCGCAGGCATTTCAACGGGCCGGTTATCGCACGCATCGCGTTGGTAAAGTGTTTCACTACGCAGTCCCCGCAGCGATTGGAACCGATGGCTTGGACGATCCGCCATCATGGCACGGAGTCACCAACCCGATTGGTCGAGACAAGACGGACGAAGCCCGAGTTGTCAACGCGGAACCGGGTCGCCCGATCAGCGCGGCGCTCAGTTGGCTGGCCGCCGACGGGCGGGACGAGGAGCAAACCGATGGAAGGATCGCCACCGAGGCGATCAAGCTGTTGGAATCCGCCGGCGAGCAGCCCCTGTTTCTTGCGGTCGGCTTCTTTCGCCCCCATACGCCGTATGTGGCTCCGAAACGCTATTTCGACCTTTATCCACTGGAGACAATGCGTTTGCCGTACGCTCCGCCGGATGATCGCGATGATATTCCAGTCGCAGCGTTTGCTCACAACAACCCCATCCCGCATTACGGTTTGCCGCCCACGGTCTTGCTGCAAGCAACGCAAGCCTATTACGCCTGTGTGTCATTCATTGATGCGCAGGTCGGGCGGTTGCTGGAGGCATTGGATCGCTTGGAATTGAGCGAGCGAACGATAGTGGTTTTTTGGAGCGACCACGGGTACCATTTGGGCGAACACTTGGGCATTTGGCAAAAGCGAACCCTGTTCGAGCCAGCGGCGCGCGCACCGTTGATGATTCGCGCCCCGGGGCTTTCAGGCCGGGGAAATTGCCGACGTGTCGTGGAGTTTATCGATATCTACCCGACGTTACTGGAGCTTGCGGGCCTGGATCCGATTCAAGGACTGGATGGAAGAAGCCTGAAGCCGTTGCTTCAACAGCCGAACCGGGACTGGGCAGACATTGCCGTGACGCAAATCCTCCGTCCCGCCGATGATCGTTTGCCGGAACCGGTGATGGGGTGCAGTATTCGCACCGCCCGTTACCGGTACACCACCTGGGGCAATGGCAAGCACGGAGAAGAACTGTACGACCATCACACCGATCCCGGCGAATTCAGCAACCTTGCGGTCGACCCCGACCCTGCCGCCACACGGGTAATCCACCGACTGAAAAATCTGCTTGCCGAACGAGCTAGCGGCCAGCTTCCCAGCCAAGCATTTGATCCCCAGGGATTGTGAAAAAGCTACATGCACGGTAAGCGGCTGGGCGGTAAGCTACAACCGCGCGTCTGAAACAACCTACGTCTGCGAGGGTGTTCGGGCGCCTGATCCCGCACGGTTTCCGTTTTGCTTAGGTGATCCGGTGGTGGATGCGATGCGTCTGATTCTGGTTAGGCTCTGGGCCGCGCCCTATTCGCTGCTTGGATTGTTTCTGGGGTTCATCCTTCGAGGGCGGTTTGCCATTGTCGACGGCGTTGTGGAGATTCACAGTCCTGCGATCGCTAAATGGCTGTGGCGTTTGCCGCCTCACGCAATCGCCATCACCTTGGGGCACGTCGTCCTGGGAGCCTCCGAAAGTGTGTTATGTCGGACTCGCACACATGAACGTGTCCACGTGCGTCAATTCGAGCGTTGGGGTCCCCTCCTGGTGCCAGCATATCTATTGGCGTGGGTTTATCTGAGCCTGCGCGGGCAGGACGGGTATCGAGAAAACCCGTTCGAGATCGAAGCATTCAACGCCGACGAAGCAGACCGGGACGATCACTTGCGCCGATAACGCTGCTCGATCACTTGAAATTTATAACTACCGCCGGAACCGGCCGATTCGAAGACCGTCTTGGCAACTTCGGTAATGCTTTCCCGCCCCTGAGACTGCAGGTGCTCAAGTTCGATGTGCGCCAATTCGTTCTCCAGTTCTGGCGGGATGAACTGCAATCGCATCCTTCCCGCCGCATTGGGGACCCCTGCTTTTTGCAGTAATTCCTGGTCCCAACGAGATAAGTTGTTGGACGGATCGGTCCAGGAAAAATAAAGGCGTTTCGCGTCGGGATCCTCGCTGCTAATCCGCCGCTGGCGTGCCCCACCGCTTAGATTGGAGGCAACATCGACACCCTGGATACCGCCCCCGATCGCGGCCAGTTCGATTTTGTAATAATCAAGTTGCTTTGCGTACGACGCCGCGTCGGTGGAAGAAAACTTCAATTGCCAACGTTCAAATCGAGGAATGATGTCTTCCCCTTCGCCCTCGGGGCCCGGAGGTCGACTGTCCCCCATGCCGGTCCCAGCAGTGCTGGCGGTTGCATCGGTATTGACGGTGTCCAGTGAAGCCGCCACGCTGCTGGCCGCGTCGGTCACCGCCTCCAACGCATCCTCCAACGTGGGTTCTGTCAACTCCTCGACCTCGTCCGCCCCTGGGGGATCAAAATCGCGTTCAAACCCCTCTGCATTATCGCCTCGGCCCGCTGCCTCCTCGATAATCGGTGGAAACGGTCTAGCCGAAAACTTCAGCGTTCGCGTCAGCCAGACCAAAAACAGCATCATCACAAAGATACCGATAAACAGGGCCAAAGCCATCAACAGGGAACTGACCGAATCAAACCGCGAGGTCTTCAGATCGGGCCCGTCCTTCAACTTCGCGGCGTGGGTTTCGCGCCGGGAGGGTTTTGCGGGAGCGGCAAGACTCATAATCTCGTCTCGTGATAAAAGGATTCCAATGTCGTTGAGCGACGGCAATGAGGATCGTGGCGGAACCCTTAGTTTACCAGGACACATGTCACGGGGGAACAACTTGGGTTGCTTCTTCCCAGAGGTTGTGTCGCATCGTCCAAGCGACCCGCTTTGCGCCGGGGCGACAAGATCATGTGGCGGCGTAATTTCCCAACGCCGCCCTAACCATGAGTGAGAATTAGGAAATATCTCGCCAGACGGTCCTGTGAGCGCTGCAGGACCGATTGACAGCCCGTTTAGCCACCTACTAATATAACGTCCGTG
>SLFV01000478.1 GCA_007124075.1 Roseimaritima sp. | reverse complement strand
TGCTGCGGGAGGGACGCAGCATCACCTGCCGCTTCAGTAGTGTCGGATCTAAACCTTCGCCTATCAATGCGGCGATATCAGCTTGTTCGGCCAAAATAAACGAGGGAATATCTTCCTCCCCATTGGGGCCTTCGCTGCCAGCGGGTTTCTCCTCATCGTTCGAAGGCGCCACAACGGTCGGGTCCTGAGCGGTTGCAGGGACCAGAAAATTCGTTTCAATTTCAAACGAATTATTGATCAAAAATGACTTCAGTGGCTGTAGTTCTGGGCTTTTGGGATCCAGGTTTCTGCGTGAAATCTCGCGGTCTGCACGAAAAGTTAGGATTGCCTCCTCTAGCGGCGCTTGGACGAAATTCACCAGCTTATCGGCGAACAACAGCCCCACGGCCAGGCCCACTCCCAGCCATATAATCGCTCCGCGCAATGCTCGACGCAATTCCTCCAGGTGTTCACCGAAGGTCATCGTCGATTCTTCAAACAAATTATCTTTTGGACGCGAGGGCAGATCCACTATAAATCGAAATTCAAAAGGGATGGGGTCAGAAGAAGGGGCAAGGCCCAAACACAGCGTATGTCCGTAGTTTAACTGCCAGGCACTAGTTTGGTGAGGTGTAGCGCATAAACTACGTGTTCGATTCCGTTCTATTACCGCTAGGTTACCGAATATGCTGTATCCGCTGGAATTGATCCCTGTCGTCCAGGATTATTTGTGGGGTGGAACCCGTCTGGCTACCGATTTGGGAAAACCCCTTCCAGTCAGCGGCCGAGTTGCCGAAAGCTGGGAAATTGTAGACCATCGGTCGGCACAAAGTACCGTCTCTCGTGGTCCCATCGCCAAAATGACTTTGGAACAAATCCGCAAAAGCCACCCTGATCAGCTATTTGGTCGTGATGCTTCCCACTTTCGCGCCGATGCATCCAGGCGTTTCCCGCTGTTATTGAAGTATTTGGATTGCCAGCAAGTGCTGTCGGTTCAGGTTCACCCCGACGACGCGTACGCGAGCGGGATGTCTCCGCCCGATCTAGGAAAGACCGAAGCTTGGTACGTCATTGACGCCGCACCCGGAAGCAAAATCTATGCGGGGCTGAAAACTGGGGTCTCGCGGAGCGATTTAGCGACCGCCGTTGCTACGGGGCAGACCGAACGTGTTCTGCACAGTTTTTCGCCTCGACCGGGTGATTGTGTTTTCGTCCCTGCTGGAACCGTTCATGCATTGGGGGAAGGTTTGTTGATCGCGGAGATCCAGCAGTCCAGTAACACTACATTTCGATTGTTTGACTGGAACCGGCTCGACAGCAACGGGTTATCACGTCCGCTGCATCTGCAACAGGCGTTGGAGGTAACGGATTACCAACGCGGCCCGATTTCTCCGGTTGCTTCAGCGGGGTTAAGTCGGCGTTGGCAATCGCTGGTGGATTGCGAAAGGTTTCGACTTTGGGCGCGACACGGCACCGGTGAAGTGGTTCTGGAACCGACCGACGCGTTCGCCATCGTGACCGTTCCCCGCGGGGAAGCTCGACTGACATGTAACGACCAGCAATACCTTCTGCCAGCGGGAAGATCCTTGTTACTGCCTGCCTGCGTGCCTGCTTGCCACCTGTCCTTACTAACCGACCAAACCACGATTCTATTGATACGACCTCCAAACTTGGCTTGATGATGAACACACGAACGCTGGAAGAACATTTAGCGACCGCAAAATCAGCCGCTTTGCAGGCTGGTGATGTACTAATGGAGTATTTCAACAATGGCGTGGTCATCCGCGACAAAGTTGACCAAGGCGGTTCCAGTTACGACCTGGTATCAGACGCCGACCTGGAGGCCGAACAACGAATCGCGACCGTGCTGCGGCGGGCATATCCGCAGCATGAACTGTTGGGGGAAGAAACGCTCGTTGGCGCTACCGACGCCGAACACCTCTGGATCATTGACCCGCTGGACGGCACAAACAATTTCGCTCATCGGTTACCACATTTTGCGGTGTCGATCGCGTATTATTTCCGTGGCGAACCCCAGGTTGCGGTGGTCTACAATCCGGCTCGCAATGATTGGTACACCGCGATCGCCAACCAAGGAGCGTTCCACAATGACAAACCTGTCGTCGTTTCTGACGCCGACGAACTATCCAAAGTCCTGGTCGGCTGTGGGTTTTATTACGACCGTGGAGCGATGATGCGAGCCACCTTGGCAGCGATAGAGGATCTGTTTGAGGCTCACATACACGGGATCCGTCGTTTTGGGACCGCCTCGCTTGATCTGTGCCAAGTGGGCGCGGGACAGTTTGGCGGGTTCTTTGAGTACCAGTTGTCGCCCTGGGATTTTGCCGCCGGTCGCTTATTCGTCGAAGCAGCGGGAGGGATCGTGACAACGGCGCAGGGAACTCCCCTGAAAATTGAGAAAACCAGCCTGTTGGCATCCAATGCAAAATTACATCCCAACCTGCTGGCGATCACATCAAGGCACTGGAGCAGTTGATCGGATCATGTCGATTTGCCGTTTCCTAGCTGCGGATCCGTAGACGGATATCCTTTAATCCCAAATTCGGCAGTGCCGTTTGAATTGCGCGAATGATTTTTTTCTTCTGGAAGGTCAGTTCCTGCATACTGACCGAATCGGAAACGAACAGTTCCAGCTTGCCTCGCCGCACCTGACCTACCCGCGTTGTCCCCTGCAGAGCTTCGCCGATAACCGAATCGACCAGTTGTTGTAACTGTTCGTTAGCCAGAACCTGCCCGTAGCCTCTACGGATCATCAATTGATTGACAATCGAACCCATCCTCTTGGGAACGCGACCGGTCGATCTCTGTCCTTCGCCACCGGACTGTGGTTTAGCGGTCACCGTATCGGTTCCTGTCAGTTCGACGCGTCAATCAACGATCCCGAGACATCGGCATAATGACGTAGCAATAACCATCTTCGGTGCTCAGCATCGCCGGTTTTTTCTCGTCTTCCAATTCGAACAGAAAATTAGTTTCGGGGTCCAATGCCTTGCAGAACTCCGCCACGAATCGATGATCCATCATCAAATTCACGCGATTACCATCGTATGCGACTGGAATCTCCACTACCGATTGACCTATTTCCGCCGTGTTTGCTTCCAACCGAAGCGTTCCATCGTCAAAAGTAAACTCGATTCCTCGGCTATCCTGAGCCGTCACCAAAGCAGCCTGGCGCAATGCGGCAAATAGGGGACCGACGGTCAAATCGATTTGGTTGACGTTTTCTCGTTGCGGCAAGACCTGTCGCCAATTTGGATATCGGCCTTCGACTAACCTACTGTAGATTGTGCAGCGTTTGGTCCGCATCAAAACATCATTGGCTCTGGCGCAGATACAAACCTCCCCTTCGGGGTCATCGCTGGCTGCGCGTTCCATCAATTGGATTGCTCGACTGGGCACTATCGTGTTGGCACCGGTTGTTTTATGTTCCCCAACCGACAACGCGGTTCCTTGCATCCGTGCCAGTCGACGACCGTCCGTCCCGACGGCGATTACGGTATCTCCTTCCAATTCCAGCAGAACCCCTCCCAACGCGTAACGACTGCTTTCGGAATCGGTAGCAAAAACCGTCCGTTTGATCATTTCGCGAAATAAACGTGTTGGAATTTCATGATACGCTTCCTCTTCAAAGCCCACGACACGTGGAAACTCGTCGGGATTCGCCCCCTGGAGTTTAAACCGGCTGCGTCCTCCGGAAATAAGAACGTCATTCTCAGTCGTTTCGATGGTGATCTTTTCGGCCGTACTTTCGCGTAAAATACCGACCACCCGCGACACCGGCAACAGGACCGAACCTTCTGCTTCGATTTCCAGCCCATCTTGCACGTCCACCCGAATTCCAACTTCCATATCGGTTGCGGTGAAAACGCCCTGGTCACCACTGATTGACAGTTTAACGTTATTAAGAATTTCTTTGGGACTGCGTGCGGGTGCAACCGTTGCCGCCAATTGGAATGCGCTAGCCAAGGTTTCGCGATTACAGTGAATTTTCATCGTGACTGCTTCAGCATGGTCAGAAAATTGTCAGGTTCATCCTGTGCCAAGTTGTATCCGATCCTTGCGTTGTTTGCAGCAGGTCGACTGCGGTTTGCTTCCCAAGTTGGTTTGTTTGTTGGTTTGATCGTTCCTCTTCCTTCCCTCCTTTCCTTTTAAAAAATCGTCGTCGTCGTAATGTGATCGCAAAAATGGTTCATGAGGCTCTGGTTTTGTATCGTAAGTGCTTACATTCAAGAATGTTGTGTTTTTTATCGTGGTGTGGAAAACGGTTAAATTACCGGTAAAAAATTGGACGGAGCGACGTCGATCGAGTGCTGGATTTGAACAGTGTCTCGGTGAGGGTCCCGTTGGGGCGATGTTTCGGTTACCGGTAGATGACAGCGTAATGACCGGTTTTCCACAGCGTAAAAATTTTTCGAGGCTCACCTCCGTTGGAGCTTGCTGCTGCTCGCCTAGCAGGTTTCATACTGCTGCAACACCTCCTGAGCGGCTTGATTCAGTTGCTTGTCGTTAGGCAAGGCGAGTTCTATTTTTCGACAGGAGTGCAGGATGGTCGAATGATCGCGACCACCAAAAAAAGCTCCGATTTGTTGCAAGCTTCGATCGGTCAACTTTCGCGAGAGATAGATCGCCAAGCTGCGAGCGCGGACGACTTGTTGCCGTCGCGAATTGCTTTTCAGGTCGCTGACTTTCAATTGAAATCGTTTAGCAACCGCCTTTGCAATGGCCGCAAGCGTCGGACGGGCGGGGTTCATCAAGGACTGGGCGGCGGTCAACAAATCTTGGGTGCTGCCATCTTCGTTCAGCAAACACATTTGTTGGACCAATGCGGTAAGTCGGGGCACTGAAACCTTCTCGGGTAAACTGCGGACGATCAGGTCAGCCGTCGTGGGATCGAGTTGCAGTTGATGTTCTCGCAGAAGTTGGCGAAATATTGCCTCGGAAGCCAACGCACCTGGCAACGCCAGGGGGACGCTAAGACCGGGGACCATCCGACTTGCCAGGTAGGGTCGCAAGCCGCGGATTTCAAACGGCAGACGTCGACAGGTCAAAATGGTGGTTTTGTTCTCCGTCACGCGAGCTTCGATGCGGGTGGCCAATTCCTGTTGTGCGGTCGGTTTGTCGGCGATCGTGTGGACATCGTCAACGACCAAGATCGCAACCCGCAGCAATCGCTGTCGAAAATGTTCCAGATCATCTGCCGCGATTGCTGCTGCGTACTGTCTTGCAAAGTCGCTGGCGAGGACATACCGCCAGCGGAGCTTCCTTTCGCCGCCCTGATGGGCTTCTTGCGAGGCAATCGTGACGGCCAAGGCTGTTTTTCCACTCCCCGACGGTCCAAATAGCAGCAGGGGGTTTCCCCGTTGATGAATCGGCTCGGCCTGCTGGCTAACAAACCAAGCAAAGCGGTTTTCGTTGCCGGTGTAGAATTCGCTCAGCAAAAACGGGTCAACCTGCTTCCGCCCCGGTACGGTGGCATGATCGTCAGCAGACAACGCGATTTTTTTTACACCAAGGCTCACGTTCGATTAACCAGTCGTATCTGCGGGAAGATGCTTCGCTTGGAGGTGCCATCGCATCGTCATTGCTATTCCTTGGACAGCGTGGCGATGAAATGTTCATGCTGCACCCAACTGGGCTGCAGATCATACCGTAAAACGGCTTGATCCAAAAAACCACCAGTCCCCCCATAAACCGGGATTTCGCCGCGGGGAGCAAAAATCGACGCGATTGGAGGCAAGGTACACATCCTGGAAATCAGGCTATCCAAGTGAACGTTGCGAATCTTTCCGGCAACAAGGCGAAAATCACCTCGGACTGCGGCCTGCAAGGCGATCGCGGCAGGTATCGTTAGCGGAGGATGCGTGTCATCGACCAACAAGTCACGCTGAAAATCAGCAACGATTGACTCCAAACCGGTGGGGACAGGCATGCTGACATAGGTTCGACTTTGCAGGGGAGCCAACATCGAACGGCTAGTCGGGCTGACGCGGAGCACATTTTCTGTAATCACGCTTTGATCGATCACACGTTCCAATGCGGGAGCCAAAATTTCCGCAGCGGAGGCCCGCAGTCGCGCATCGGTGCTATCGTATTGACGCGGTTCGGGATGCGGATACAGGCCGACATACCCATCGCGATCCCTAAAAGCGGAACGCGTCAATTCAGGCAACGTCTGCAACCCGTCAGCGGCACGCTGGACGCGACGATCAGTGACCCGCTTTCGCCACCGTAACAGGTCCTCGGTTGCAAGTTGGTAATTCCGCACATCCGCTTGCATAGCAGCCGTCACCGCCATCTGGGCCAATGCACCGCTGATGGACTGCCGGAAAGCTTTGCCAGAGGTCCGCTGCAGTAAGGGGGCCAGTGCCGCTAAGTAATCAGGATAGCGAGCCCGCATCGCTTGGGAATCATCCAACCGCAACTCAGCCAATAGGATTTCTTCGATCGCGCGACTGGCCTGATCCAAGAGCTGACGTTCCAGGTCAATGGCTGGTTGCAGGACTTTGGCCCGCCGCTGGTCGTCCCACGTGGAACTTGAATTTCGACTGCCATCGGCTGCCGCGGCCATCAAGAAACCGGAAACACGCATCGCTTGCACGTGGGCTTCGCCCCAGCGATCCCCGAAGTAAATGATGGTTTGTGGTCCATCGAGCTTCTGTCCATCAATGGTCCAGAACCCCGACTGTCGAATCGAATCCGCAGCTTGGGCAGCCGATTCCAGCCATTTCAAGGCCGCCATCTGGGCTGCAGCGATTTTCTCCAGACAATGTTGCTGCTTCTCCGCCAAACGTTGTTTGGCGGCTTGAGCGTTGATCATGCCACGAACCGGCGTGGTCGGAAAGTGAAGAGTGGGGTTTTCGTTGGGCCGCTCGAACAGGGCGCTGGGTTGCAACTGGTCGACATACTTGTGCAGTTCGGCTTCGGCAGCGGCGATATCCTGTTGCAGCAGTGCCGCAAGCTGTTCCGCTTTTTTGACGCGCGCCGGGACGGTTCGCATCGTTTGAACCCGCATCGCCTGGTAAATTTTCTGTCCCGCTGCTGTCCCATTGTAAGCCAACGCGGCTTGTCGAAACTCCGGATACATTCGTTTGAATCGAAAGGCGATGTCGATGCCCGCAGGTTCGCCCATATCTTGCAACTGCAGCGCCAATCGTTCAGCCTGGATTAAGCCTACACTGGTCGTTCCGATTCGTTTGGCGGGCAGTCGCTGGGCCTGCCCCGAATGGATGAGCTGTTGAATTTGTAGGTACAGTCCTTCGGCTTCCGCCAACTTGCGGTAGGCTTGGACGCTGATTTCCGCCGCTCCGGCAAACGTATCATGCACCGCCATCGGGGCTGCTGGATCGGACCGGTTGGGGTCCGCGTGAAGCGATCCAAGGCTGGTGATCAGTAGCGTTCCGCAACCCAGTATCTGGTTGACCGAAATCATCATTACACTCCAAGTGGTTTACGCGAGTTGGATCAATGGAGGAGCGTGAATACAAACATTCCGCTGGCCTGGACCGCTTGTCCGGTATCGCTGTCCAGCAATTGACATGAAGAAAATTCGGCGGTGAACGTTTCGTCATTTTTCATGATCGAAATTTCAACCGGGGCATCATCAGGGGTGTAAAAAATCGGCCCATCGGCTGTCTGTTGAACGTACAGATGAACCAGCAAATCCTGTTTGACAATCTGATTGGCGTCAGCGGGAACGATCGCGCGGGCAAAAATAGCGGGGTACGTCTCTTGCTGACGATCCTGGTAGCTCCGCAACTGCAAAACAGCGGACCGACCATCGCTAAACTGTAACCACTCGCCAAAGCAGCCCGCGGCTTCAATCACCGGTTCCGAGCCGACCTGCAATTCAATCCTTGCAGGGTTGATTTTTGTGGCGATTCGCTCGGTTTGCGATTCAACCGATTCACGGAACTCCTCCCGTTTTTGGGCAACCGCCTCGGTGCTTTTTTTTAACTTCTCGCTCAGTTCTTTACGAGCTTGTTGACTGCAGCCCAGCAGCAAAAAAAGGCCGCAAAAGCAAAGTGGACGGAGAAGGTGGTGACCATTCATTTGATTATATCTTGAGAGTTTTTGTTCACACGGTTACATCGCGTGTAACGCGAACTGCATGAAAAACCGCCAATCGCTAGGAGTCAAACCATGCGATCCGGTGCGAATATGGTAGCCCGTGCGGCCGACGGTTCGTGGGTGATCCACCGCCGGCATGACCGGATCGTTGACGGCTTGTTGTCCGAGCAATTCAAACACGGGTGCAGCATTGATCAAACTGAGGTATTCACCGTTGGGATCCGCCCACAAGTCTTGCGTGGCACTGGCCACGTAAACAGCGCGGGGGGCGATCAGCGAGATCAATTGATGTTGATCCACAGGCAGCCGGTCTTCGTCATTTGCAAAGGAGGCAAAGTGGTCACAGAACCAATAAGGAAAACTCTTGGTAATCCGCGCAACGGTTTCTCCGAAACGCCGACGTGACAAAGCCGCACCCCCGCATCCCGAATTGTTGGAATATGCGATGGCAATCCGTTCGTCCTCCGCCGCGGACCACAGGGCAGCTTTCCCCCCACGAGAATGCCCGACCACAGCAATTCGTTTGGCATCCACTTCGGGCATGGTCAACAGATAATCGACCGCTCTGCTGACACCCCATCCCCACGACGATAATGCACCCCACGAGTGCTCATCTGGTTCGGCCTCAGCGTGTTTGGCAAAGTATCCTCGAATTCCATTATCAAACTGCCCCTTTTGGTCTGGGTCGATCTGCTTTGTGGAAACCCCCACTGCAACAAAGCCTTCCCGGACGATTTGATCCGCGGGCCAGAAATCATCGGGTTGTGCAATGGCCTTGGCCAAACTAGGGAAATCACGGTTATTCAAATGGATGATCGCCGGGGCCGGACCGCTGCCTGTTAAGGGAACGAAGATCAGGAGATTGAAACGATAGGGTTCGCTTCCCGCGTCGATCGAAACCTGCACCTC
>SLFV01000115.1 GCA_007124075.1 Roseimaritima sp. | reverse complement strand
GGGGGCCTAGATCTGATCTTACCCGCCGGAGATAATCTGGAAGACTTTGATGCCTACCCACAACACTACCACGGTTGCTACTGCTTTGAAAACAAAGGAGGCTGGCAGTTTGACGTACACCGCATCAGTGACTTGGGAGGGACCTACGCGGCGGCTGTCGCCGATCTCGATGGCGACGGCGACCAGGATGTGGTGCTTGTCAGTTTGACAAATGATTGGCTTCAGCCGCAGAACGCCAGCATCATCTGGTTGGAAAATGATGGTCACCAAAATTTCATGCCCTGGCAGATCGGCTCGCGTCCATTGCATCTTGTAACCGTTGCCTTAGGGGATCTGACCGGTAACGGACGACCCGATATCGTCGCGGGCAGTCTGAATGTGCGGCGCCCCCATCGGCATTTGGGTCGAGTTTCCGCATGGTTTAACCAAACAGGAGAGGATCGATGATCATTGCAACTCGATGGTTGATGGCGATCGTGATCGTTGAACTGCTGGGAGCGACCCTGTTTGTGGCATCGCAGGCATGGCGGGTGGTTCCGCAAATTCCGGAGGAAACGTTAGCGGACCCGTGGATCATGCCCGATCTTCAACGGCTGGCCGATGCTGCCCAGCAGGGGCAGCCCGGGGGGTGGACGCGACTAGGCAATGGGCTGCTGGGAAAGGGGTTCTATGCTCACGCGGAACCGGCGTTTCGTGAGGCGCTTCGCCGTGACCAGCCGATCCTACCAGCCCAATTCGGCTTGGCCTTCAGTCTGGACCGCATGGGAAGGCTGTCTGAAAGCTCCCAGGCGTATAAACAGGTGTTGACCTTGCCGGGACGCACCCCCGACGACGCGTTGACCCAATCGATCGCTTTGTATGCGCTAGGTAGAAATGCGTTGCGTCGCGAAAAGCCCGCAGCGGCACTCGAGTTTTTTCGCCAAAATCCAGACTTTACTGCGGCAATCTACCAACAGGCAAAGATCTTAGTGCGCTCCGATCGGGCGAAGGAGGCATTGCCGCTGATCGATGAAGTGCTGGGGTTCATGCCGTATGCGCTTGAGTTTCACTTTTTGCGTTTTCGCGCTCTGACTTCGCTCGGAAACGAAAACCAAGCATTTCTCGCCGCTGCGATGATGGAGCGCTCCGCTCACTTGGTCTCATTAAATTTTAACACCGAGTATGTGATGCCAATGGATGCGATGACGGGTACGGCACGGTTGCTCGACGAGCTTTCCAAGCTGGCAGGTGATGAGGATTTGATTAATTACCAGCAAGAACTAAGGGAGATCAAAAGTTCCTTGGGCCCTCAACCCGTCTTTGCCGCCGGAGCGATTGACGAACAGTTGTTGCGAGCCGCAGTGCGAAGCGGTGATTCGCGGGGAGCGCGCGATATGATTAGTAAACTGCGGCAGCAAGGAATGGAAAATGACTGGATCTTGGAGGCCGAGGGCGATTTATGGCTTCAAGATGGTGACGCACCAAGGGCGGCCGAAGCCTGGCAGCGTGCGCTCCGCTTGACTCAGAAAAAATCATTGCATCAAAAGCTGGCGGCTTATTTCGGTGATGAGCAGCCGGAGCGACGGGATGGTCATTGGGGGCATGCAGCGCTTCTGGAGGGAATTTCTGCATACCGATCAAATCAACTTGCCGAGGCGCTGAAACCGCTGAAACGGGCGACTGAATTGCTGCCGAACGATCCCGCGCCCTGGTATTACATCGGCGAAATGCATTTTCACTTGGGACAAACCCAGCAAGCGCTCCAAGCTTATCAACGCTGTTTGGCAATCAGGCCTAGTCATGGGAGGGCAGTCGCGAAACGAGATCATTTAAATGGATCTGCGTCTTAGCCCCCGGCATGTTGCCGCAACTGTACGGTTTGGTGGCAACATGCTGCTGCAATTGGCTTTGGACATAATTGCGGCATTAATGCGGCATGCCCCCGCGCAGCGGGCAGCCTTGAGGATGTGTAACGAAGAGCGTCCACATTATGTAAAATGGTTGTTAAGTGGTCGCACCCAAGGTTGTTAAATGGTGGCGCCCAACGCCTTTTGTCGCTGGTGCGCGATGACTCATCTACCGGTTGGGATCGTCTCCCGCACATCCTCGCTCACTTTCGGGCGTCCGGTCGCCGGTTGCTTGACCGCATCCTCCGCCTTTGGCTCCTCTGACGCCCCTGCCCCGCGTGTGGGTGTCAAGCCTGGTTCGATTGGGTGATTTGATCGTCAGGAACTGATTTTCTGCCTTCAGGTAGCGGGCCTGCTTGGCGAGTTCTTGCCCTGGAAAGTCAGGCGAGCAGCGTCCGCTAGGTTAAGGACTAACGTTGTCTCGCTTTGTCGCAGCGCAGAAGACCACAAAACTGACGGGCGCAAACAGTAACGCAAAGATGGTGGCGGCTATCATTCCGCCAACGACGGCGTTGCCGACCGCTTGGCGGCTGGCGGCACCCGCACCGCTGGCGACTAACAACGGGAGGAAGCCAAGAATCGAGGAGAACGCAGTCATCAGAATCGCACGGAAACGAATGGTCGCCGCCGTCGCGGCTGCTTCGGTAGTGGACATTCCTTGCCGAGACTGTTCGCGGGCAAATTCCACTATCAAAATCGCATTTTTACTGGCCAATGCGATCAACAAAACGATTCCAATCTGCGTGTAGGTGTTGTTATCGCCACCACGCAGCATCAAAGCCAAGACTACACCTAACGCTGCCAACGGGACAATCGCAATCACCGCCGCAGGACTGGTCCAGCTTTCGTACTGTGCCGCCAATACAAGAAAAACGAACAGCACCGCCAACGCAAGGATCGCTGCTTGCCCACCGGATGCCACTTTCTCTTGATACGACATGCCGGTCCACTCATATCCAAAACCGGGTCCAAGGTTTTCTGCAGCGGACTGTTCCATCAAAGACAATGCTTGGCCAGAACTAAAGCCTGGCGCGGCGGCACCGCTCACCGCTGCAGCCGGATACAGGTTATAACGCCGTACCACCGTTGGCCCAACCGTTTCACGCACATCCACCAGCGACGACATCGAGATCATCTTCCCATCGGAACCCCGAATGTCCAATCGCCGCAAATCATCTTGATCGCTGCGATACTGGCCTTCGGCTTGGGTGCGTACTTGGTAAGAGCGATTTTGGAATGTAAAGTCGTTGACGTAGGCCGAACCGAGATAAGCACCGAGCGTACTGAAAACCGTTCCCAGTGGAACATCCATCGTTTTTGCTTTCGTGCGATCAATATCGGCGAACAGTTGGGGAACGTTGGCCCGAAAGGTACTGTTCACCCCGACCAGGCCCGTTTGACCATTGGCACTTTCGGCCAAGCCTTCGGCCACAGCCTGTAACTGCTGCAACCCCGCCCCTTGCCGATCCAGCACCTCCATTTGAAAACCACCGGCCGCCCCCAGTCCATCAATTGCAGGGGGAACAAACGAAAACGCAATCGCTGCCTGGAGTTGACGAAACTCTGCCTGCAACTGCTGCTGGATCCCTTGCAAGGTTTTTGTCGCCGACTGACGTTCCTGCCAGGGTTCCAAAACCAACACGGACATTCCAAGGTTAGAACCAGCGTAGCCACCGATCAAGGAATAGCCTGAAATCGATACCGTGTTCGCGATTCCAGGAATCGTACGATAAAATTCGTCCAGTCGGGTCATCACTTCGGTGGTCCGTTCCTGGGACGCTGCATCGGGCAATTGCAGGTTAACAAACAGGTAACCTTGGTCCTCCTCGGGCACGAAACCGGTTGGCAAACGTGCCAGCGACCACCCCGTGTAGGCAACCAGTGTTACATAGGCAATCATCACGACAGCCACCAATCGCACCAATCGCGAAACCATTGCTCCGTAAATCACCGTCAAACGATCAAAAGCATTGTTGAACAGCCGGAAACCGACAAACGATGCCGGTTGTGGTGCGCGCAGCACCAATCCGCATAGCGCGGGGCTGAGTGTCAGTGCATTCAGCGTGCTGATCAAAACCGCAGCGGATATCGTCAACGCGAACTGCTGAAACAGTTGGCCAGTAATACCCGGCATGAACGCAGTGGGAACAAACACCGCCAACAGCACAAAAGTGGTCGCAATCACAGGGCCCGAGATTTCCTGCATCGCTTTTAAAGCCGCATTTTTCGGCGAAAGCCCTGCAGCCAAGTGGCGCGTCGTATTTTCCACCACCACAATCGCATCATCGACAACGATCCCGATGGCTAACACGATCCCGAATAGCGACAGCATGTTCAACGAGAATCCAATCAGATTCATCGCCGCAAACGTCCCGATCAACGACACAGGAATCGCCGCGACAGGAACGATGGTGGCGCGCCAATCTTGCAAGAAGACATAAATCACCAGCACCACTAAAAAAACCGCGATAAACAACGTGGAGTAGACTTCCTTGATCGATGCTTCAACAAACGCTGTGGTATCAAACGGGACGGCGTACTGAACCCCGGCTGGCCAGTCGGCGGTTGCAGCCAGCTCCGCCATCCGCTGGCGAACCGACGTCGCCGTGGTTAACGCATTGGCCCCCGGCAGTTGGTAAATCCCAATCGATGCCGATGGCTGGCCGTTGAAGAAGGAGCGGAACTTGTAATCCTTAGCACCCAGTTCCACCTGAGCCACGTCGCGGACCCTTAAAATGCTGCGGTCGTCGCCAGCCCGCAGGATGATATCGCCAAACTGTTCCGGTGTGATCAGTCGGCCTTGGGTGTTGACCGACAATTGGAACGGCGTCCCCGAGGGGGCGGGGGAGGCACCGATCGTCCCCGCAGCAACTTGCACGTTCTGTTCCCGTATCGCGTCCACAACATCCTGGGTGGTCAAGTCGCGTAGTTTCAACAAACGCGGATCCAGCCAGACACGCATGCTGTAATCGCCGGCACCAAAGACCTGCACTTCGCCGACGCCTTCCAAGCGGCTGATTTGATCCTTCACCGTTAACGCGTAATTGCTAAGGAACAGATCATCCACTTTGCCGGTGGACGAACTGAGCGAGATGAACTGCAGGATCTGCGTCGACTGCTTGCGTGTCATCACCCCTTGCTGCCGAACCTCTTGCGGCAACTTTGGCTCCGCAACTGCGACCCGGTTTTGCACAAGAACCGATGCCATGTCCAGGTCGGTCCCCAAGGCAAATGTGATCGTCAGCGTGTAACTTCCGTCGTTGGAACTGTTGGAAGACATGTACAGCATCCCTTCGACGCCGTTAATCTCCTGTTCCAACGGCGAGGCGACGGTTTCCGCGATGGTCGTTGCATTGGCACCCGGGTAAACCGCAGTCACGCGAACTGTCGGCGGAGCGATCTCCGGAAACTTCGCGACGGGTAAAGCGCCAAACGAGACCAGACCGGCAATCACGATCAAGATCGAGATGACGGATGCAAAGATCGGGCGATGAATGAAGAATCGCGACATTAGCGGGATTCCTCGTCGCCAGCCGGGGGTGATTCCGCCGGTATCTGTTCTGACGCTGCGTCTGGGAGATCGTTGGACAGGACGTCCAGGTCGATCTGAAACACGGCGGGTAAATCTCGCGAGGAAGCCGCAAACAGAGCGGGGTCAACGGGCATTTCGGGGCGCGATCGCTGCAGGCCATCAACAATCACTTGATCCGATGCTTCGATCCCGTCGCGGATTACTGCCCAGCCCGATGCCTGCTTGCCTACTTGGACATCACGCCTCTGGACCAAATTATTCTCACCCAGCACCATCACAAACGAAGTGTCCCGATCTCGCAAAACGGCTCGCGCAGGAAGCAGCAGCGAATCGATCGGTGCTGATACTGGCATTCGAACGCGAACAAACAACCCTGGCAACAATTTTCCATCCAGGTTGTCAAAGACTGCCCGCAACGGCAACGTGCCCGTCGCGACATTCACCCCCTCTTGGTCAATATAATCCAGCCTGCCGACGTGTGGGAAACCTTCGTCGGTTTCAAGTTTTGCGAAAACAGGCAGTTGGGACCATTGCTCTTGTGACGTCGGCCGTTCGTTCCGTTCGCTTCGGCTGCGACGCAGTTCCAGCATTTCGCGATCACTGATACTGAAGTTAACGTATACCTGCGAGTCATTGACGACAGCAGTCAGTTCCGTACCGTTGTCAACTAGGTTGCCCACCTTGATGTCTGTTTTCGTAACGCGACCCTCGATCGGCGCGTGAACTTTGGTGTAAGCGAGATCAAGCTCTGCGGTCTCCCGCTTTGCTTCGGCCTGTTCCAAGGTCGCCTTGGCTGACTCCACGGAGGCGTTGGCACCTGCCAGATTGGCCCTAGCCGACTCAAACGCCGCCTGAGCCACGTCCAGCTCTGCCTGCGAGGCCGCCTGCTGTTCTCGCAGCGAGGTTTGCCGTTGGAACTCACGCTCCGCCCGATTCACTTCGGTCTGCGCGGTTACTACCCGGGCTTCTGCTACTTTGATAGCAGCTTGTGCCGCCGTAACTTCCGCCGCAGCGGCGTTGCGGGCTGCCACATACGGGGCATCCTCGATCTCGTACAGCACGGTGTCACGACTAACAGATTGCCCTGGTTCGAAATTGATCTGTTCGACGAATCCTCGCACACGTGAGCGGACGTCGGCCCGCGCCACCGCTTCGCTTTCCCCATTTTCCTCAATAAATTGAACAACCGGATGCTGTACCGCCATCATCACGGTAACTTTGGGCGGAGGCGGGGCCACGTACTGATTGGCCTGTCCACCACACCCCGGCAAAATGCCAAAGACGCAGACGATACCCCAGAGGCAGACGCAAGCTGACCAGCGGATCATCGCAACGAACCTCACAAACATCATGCAGGTAATGGGAAAGGGCCAAACCACGGAAAAACCGAGTCAGTGCTTTTTGAAAACTCCACGAGTAATCTGCCTGCAATCCTTATTTTACGCAAGTAGGACGCTCTCGTTTCCACAGGGGGATCGCACCTAACAACGATTGGAACCTGGGAACGCACGTCGTCTAATTTTTGCAATGAGTTGTTGTTGCAAGCCCTACCCTGGCCACTCACCGCGCTGCTGCGATTAACGCGGCCGCGCCGTGATGCAGCAAACGCTCGGCTACCTCGACGCCCAACTGAGCTGCCCGGTCGATTGCCCCCGATGCCTGGTGCGCCAACTGTGTTCGCCCATCGGCCGACAACACTACCGCTTTCAGGTGTAAAGTCCTACCCTGCGGTGTGGAAAGGGCCGCGATGGGGGCGAGGCACCCTCCGCTGAGATGGCTAAGCAGTGTTCGTTCGGCCGTCACCGCTGCTCGCGTCACGGGATCGTCTAGCAAAGCGGCGACCTTGCGAACCGTTTCCGCATCCGCGCGGGTTTCGATTCCCAGCGCGCCCTGTCCTGGTGCGGGTAACATCATGGTCAGCGGAAACGGTTGGCCGGTGTGCTCCGTCATCTCAAGCCGCGTCAACCCCGCTTCGGCCAACACGATCGCATCGAAATCGCCGGCGTGCAACTTTTGGAGCCTTGATTGGACATTCCCACGAATCGGGCTGACACGTAAATCGCCTCGATGGTACAGCAACTGCGAGCATCGTCGTCGGCTGCCGGTGCCGATTCGTGCGCCTGCTGGCAACTGCCAAAAATCGCTTCCGTCGCGACTGATGAGACAGTCGGCGACGGCAGCTCGGGGAGGGATCGCGGCCAAATGAAATTCAGGCTGCGGTTCGGTTGGCAAATCCTTCAGCGAATGGACCGCGATATCAGCTTCGTCGTCCAGCAGTGCCTGCTGGATTCGCTTGGTGAAAAAGCCGACTCCGCGAGTCCCATCGATGGGGGCTTGGTCGGTGTCACCTTGACTGGTCAGTAACACCAATTCCGTAGCTATTTCGTGACGCCGTAACTGGTCTGCCACCCAATTAGCCTGCCACAAAGCCAACGGGCTGCGTCGGGTGGCAAGACGAATGGGGTTAGAACGTTGCATGATCGTTGACCAAATTGCGCCGTCAGGTCGCGCGGGAAGGGGAACAAAGAAAGGCAAGCGGGGAACGATCGTGGAATCATAAACAGGACCAGACGTTTTGACGACCACCCCGCTGATTCAGCAAAACTTCAGAACACCTCTCGCGCAGGGGAATTCTGGAAAACTCCGGGATGGATCAATCCTAATGTTTAGCAATGACAAAGCACTGGGAACGAAGGGGGAAGACGACTGATCAAGCGTCCCTAAGAATGCGTCCGTCATGCGCCTAATTCCACTAATTTTCGAGGCGTGCGATTCGCGCTGATCGCTCGCTGTTCG
Source organism: Roseimaritima sp. (assembly GCA_007124075.1). Taxonomy (GTDB): domain Bacteria; phylum Planctomycetota; class Planctomycetia; order Pirellulales; family Pirellulaceae; genus Roseimaritima. The sequence continues at coordinate 764 of SLFV01000115.1, read as the reverse complement.
GCCTCTGGATCGACAAGATTGTAAAACACGTCGCGTTGCCTAGCCGTGTAGCCTAACTCCTCGATCGCTTCACGGATTTGATCGAGCGTTAAAAAATGAACCGTACCTGCTTGGGCGACCACGTTTTCTTCAATCATCAAGCTGCCCATGTCATTGGCGCCAAAAACCAAACCAAGCTGACCAATCTTTAGGCCTTGCGTTACCCAGCTACTTTGAATGTTGGGCACGTTGTCCAGGTACAGCCGCGCGACGGCTTGGGTTTTCAGGTACTCAAACGAGCCCACAGGCGGGGTGTCGGACATATCGGTATTCTCGGGCTGGAATGTCCAACAGATGAACGCCGTAAAGCCATCTGTTTCGTCCTGCAACGACCGCACGCGGCTGAGGTGCTGAACACGCTCGGCCAAGCTTTCCACATGCCCAAACATCATCGTGGCGGTGCTGTTTCCGCCCAGTAGATGCCATTGCCGCATCACGTTCAGCCAGTCATCGGTCATGACTTTTCCGCGAGTGATCGCGCTCCGAACGCGATCGACCAAGATCTCCGCTCCACCACCTGGGATGCTGCCCAGTCCGGCCGCCCTCAGCCGCTTCAGCACCTCCTGGATCGACAGACGATTGACCTTCGTGAAATGGTGTAGCTCGGGGGGGCTGAAACCGTGAATGTTAATCTGCGGGAAGCGGCTTTTGATGTCACCCAGCATCTCCTCGTACCAGTCAAGCGTGAACCTGGGATGCAAGCCTCCCTGCAGGAGGCCGAGATC
>SLFV01000334.1 GCA_007124075.1 Roseimaritima sp. | reverse complement strand
GGGGGTCCGACTCTTCTTTCAACAGGCTGCGAGGACTTAGCCCGTCTTTCCGGCACTGCGGTCACAGTGGAGGAGTCGTATTGTAAATCCTGAGCCACCTTTCGGGCAGGCTGCTGGCCCGCTATTCCGTTTTGCGAATCGCGGCTCGTAATTTGGCACTGCGGGCCCGCGGGTTGTCGTGACACTCCTGGTCCGTGGGCCGCACGGGCTTTCGCGTCAGGGCTTCCCAGCGATCCGACTGGCGAAAAGCTTGTTTGACCAAACGGTCCTCCAGTGAATGGAAACTCAGGATCGCCAACCGTCCACCGGGGCGGATCCAATCGCACGCTTTTTGCAGGGCTTGCTGAAGGATATCCAGTTCGCGATTGACCGCAATTCGTAAGGCTTGAAAGGTGCGCGTCGCCGGATCGATATCGTGATTCTTCGAACGCGGAACGCAGCGACGGACCAAATCGGCCAGTTCGGTCGTCGTCCGTACGGGTCGCCGTTGCCGACGACGCTGGACGAGCTGCCTCGCGATTCGGCGGCTGTACCGTTCTTCGCCGAATTGGTAGATCAAGTCAGCAATCTCGGGCTCGCTTAGTCGCTGCAACATCTCCGCAGCCGTCATGCCTTGGGATGTGTCAAATCGCAAGTCCAGCGGGGCTTCAAGTGAAAAACCAAAACCGCGTGTGGTGTCTACCAACTGGTCACTAGACAATCCCAGGTCCAGAAGCATCGCATCGGCATGCGGGATCGATTCCGCCGCCAACGCCCGCTCTGCATCGTGATAACTGCAGCAGTACAACGTTATCACGGCGGCTAAGGCAGGGTCGTCCTTCGCCAACTGTGATAACATCGACTCGCCACGCGCGACCGCCTGGTCGTCCCGATCCAGCCCAACAACCCGGCCATCTGGCATTACGGACTTAGCCAATTGACACGCATGTCCCCCACCGCCAAAGGTGCCATCGACGATCACTTGCCCTGCTTTGGGCTGTAACGCGTGCACGACCTCCGCAGCCATCACGGGGACGTGAATCGTTGGCGACACGGACACGACTAAGCGGTGCCTGCCGGGTTGAAGTACTCCGGTTCATTGCCCGGTTGCCATTTGATATTACAGCCGATGCTAGGTTTTTGCGTTTCTGGACTTGGGTTTCCCGCCAACAGCGCATCGATCGCAGCACGCAAATCTTTGCCATCGGGGACCGAACCTTCCTTCGGTCGACTGTCGTCTAGCTGGCCGCGGTAAAACAGTTTGTGTTGTCCGTCAAACAAGAAAAAATCGGGCGTGCAGGCGGCCCCATACGCTTTGGCGACGGCCTGCGATTGGTCAAACAGGTAAGGGAACCGATAACCGCGAGCCGCTTTTTCTTCTGCCATCTTTTCGGGGCTATCTTCCGGGTGCGACGCGATATCGTTGCTGCTGATGCCGACGACCACCACCCCCTGCTGGTGATAATCATCCGCCAGACGTTTCAGTTCCGGAGCCACATGTTTGACATAGGGGCAGTGATTGCACATGAAAACAATCAACAACGCCTTACAGTCGCCGAAATCGGCCAACGCAACCGAGCGGTCTTCACCCGCTGCGGGTAATTGAAAATCGGGTGCGGCCGTACCCAAAGGCATCATCGTACTTGCGGTGCGAACCATTAAAAATCTCCCGTTTGAACCACGTTACAAATACATTCCCACAAAGCCACCCGCTTCATCGCTGTCGGCTTGTAATTTTTCGATCCGCTGCTTGGCTTTTTCCAAATCCCCCGAGCGAATGTAACGATCAAACTCCACCAAGACGGCCTGCCGGGCGCTCAAGCTGAGGTGTTCTACCATCGGCTCGGTCAACCACGAACAGGTTTCTTGCTGCAACGTAACATTCAAATCGCATTGTTTGGCATGGCAGTCGGTTTGGTCGGTCAGGACCGTGCCCTCAAAACCAAGCCGTACCATACCACGTTGTGGATCATTCGTCAGGTGGTACGTGCAGTGCGCCTGGTAAAGATAGTAGGCGTTCAGCACACCATGTTTCGCAATCGCTGCTTTGACCCGCAGCACGAACTGTTCGTACTTTGGTGACGCGTCCACGGGCACGTCCAACCGGGTGACGGTTCGTAGCGGCAAACAGTCAAACTCTACTTCCACCCACTGTCCCAGCATCACTGGATTCCTTACGTACTGCGGTTGCTAACAATTCAATCCGGATTATTCATGCGAGTGTTCGGTCAACTTGCGAAACCAATCGTGTGCGGGGCTTCGCCGCTTTCGGTGACTGCCCGCGATCCGCTGCAGCGGTTGATCCTGCGTTTCCGGGTATTCGACATACACCGCCGCGATCAGTTGCTCCGCAGCATCAATCCCCAGCCTTCGCATCAGCGAGGAATCACAAAATTTACCCCCGCTGGACCAGTACGATCCATAGCCTGCCGCCTGCAGCAGCAGTAATAGGTTTTGGACCATCGCGGCGGCGGCGGCCAGATGCTCGTCGTTGACTTGCCGCAGTTTATCGGTGTCACGGATTTCGGATTGCGTCTGAGGCAACCAAGTGACCAGCACGACCGACCCACAGGCGCTCAACATTGCGGGCATCTTGTTACCCGGTTTTAGGTCGCTGAACCACGCAGGCAATTGGGATGCAAGCTCGCGGCAGATACCCTGGGGCAGCATGTATGCCCGCCAAGGTTCGGCGATGCCGTTGACTTTGCGATCATAATGGAAGGGGGCCCAGCCTGCATCGGCGACTGCCTGGGCGACCACCGCGTCGCCAGCAAGCACCGCTTGCTGGCTGATAGAAACCGGGGCCGCCGGGTCTGCCAGGACCTTCAGCGTCTGCCGACTCCGGACCACTTGAGCAATTTGTTCATACCGCGTGTTCATGACCCTTCCTTTTCCATTTACAAAGAACCCCGCCCCCCGTTAGGTAATTACCGCTACCTCAATGGACGGGGCCAGGGAAGGGAGTAAGTGCCCGGGGTGCATTGCAACGTCAATTCTGTCAAAGTGTAACCGAGCAGACAAATCGACAAACCCGGGCATGAAATCATTGGACACCTCTGCGGCATTGCTGACGTTGACCCTGGTATTGTCGCTGGGAATTTTCGTGCAAGCATCCTCGGGATTTGCTGCGGGGCTGCTGACGATACCTTTGTTGCTTCTGAGCGGCCGATTTGGCATCCCCGAAGCCCAAGCGGCGCTCCTGATTTCCACGATCCCGCAAAACATTTCCGGGGTTTGGGCATTTCGCAAAGAAATTGTTTTTGCCGATGTGGGCGTGCCCGGGGCGCTGCGACTGGCGGGGCTTCCGTTGGGGGCGCTGCTGCTGTTTCAAGTGGAAACCTTGCCGCGCACGTTGATCCAACAATTTGTCGGGGCTGGGGTGATCCTGGCCAGCTTGGCGATCATCTGCCTGCGTCCCCGAACGCGTCAAACGATGCCGCCCGCAGCGACGATCTCCGCCTTTCTTGCTTCAGGTTTTTTGCAGGGATTGGTCGGCATTGGTGGTCCCCTGATGGTTTTCTGGGTTCAGGCTCACGACTGGGGAACCCGTCGCACCCGAGGATTCCTGTTTTGCATGTATTTGATCAGCCTGGCACCGGGTTTGATCCTTTTGTACTTACTGTTTGGTGATCGCATTTGGCACACGGCTCAACTGACATTGCTGTTGGTGCCTTGGCTGCTGTTGGTCACGCATTTCGGTCTACAAGTAGGGACGCGACTGGGACGCAAACGCTTGCGAAGTGTGACGTTAGGTTTGTTACTGGTCCTGGGAGCCACCTCGATATTCAGTCCGTTGCTGCAGAAATCTTCGACGGGCTCGGAACCAAGCCACAAGCGAGCACCCCCAAATTCGGGCTCAGCCAATCTGCACGACATTCCGTGCCAATTCCAGCCAGCCACTGCCGGTCGGATCGGTGAGATCGACCCCGCGAACAGGAACGTACGCCTTCCCACGATCGACAATCCGCACCGGATGCCGGCTGCGGCGGGCAAGCTGTTCCAACAACCCGGAATCGCGGTAACGCAGAACCAAAAAGTCATTTTCGGTCGCAATTCCCGTGATTGACCAAATTGCGGCTTCCAAGCGAAGTTCGGCCAGTTGCAGCATTCGCTCGACCGCAGCCGGCGGGGTGCCAAACCGATCGATCAGTTCGCTCCGAATCTCCTCGATCTGTGTGACCCCCTCCAGTCGCGCGATGCGTCGGTAGAGGTCAATTTTGTGACGCATGTTGGGCACGTACTGCGGCGGAAGATATGCCTCCACAGGTAGATCGATATCGACCTGAGCCGAAATCTTGGGGGGCAATTTCTGGGCTTCGCGGACCGCGTCTTCCAGCAAACGGCAGTAGAGTTCGTAACCAATCGCGGCAATGTGGCCACTTTGCTGCGAACCCAGCAAGTTCCCTGCACCGCGAATTTCCAAGTCGCGCATCGAAATCGCAAACCCCGCGCCCATGTGCGAAAACTCCTCGATCGCACGCAACCGCTTTGCAGCCTCAGGTGTAATCGTTTGATTGCGGTCCACCAACAAATACGCGTAAGCCTGATGTTTGTACCTGCCCACACGTCCACGCAATTGATGCAGGTCGGCCAAGCCGTAACGATTGGCTTGGTTGACAAAGATTGTGTTGGCATTGGGGATGTCCAACCCGCTTTCGATGATGGTTGTTGCCAGCAGCAGGTCAAACTTGCGATCGATAAAGTCGACCATCAGCTTTTCCAGTCGCCCCTCTTCCATCTGGCCATGTCCACAGCCAATCCGTACCTCGGGGACGATCTCTTGGATGCGTTGGGCGATCTGGCCCATATCACCAATGCGGTTATGGACAAAATAAATCTGGCCGCCGCGATTCAGTTCGCGGACAATCGCCTCGCGAATCAGGTGATCGTTCCAGCGGCCCACGTGCGTTTCGACCGGCACGCGGTCTTCCGGAGGCGTTTCCAGGTTGCTGATATCGCGGACACCGACCAACGCCATATGTAATGTTCGTGGGATGGGTGTTGCGGATAAGGTTAGGACGTCGACATTACTATGGAGTGTTTTCAAGCGTTCCTTGACCGCCACGCCGAAGCGTTGCTCCTCGTCGATCACCACCAAGCCCAAATTGTAAAACTGAATGTCCTTGGATGCTAATCGATGCGTCCCAATCACGATATCCACGTTTCCCGCCCGGATTCGCTTAACAATCTCCCGCTGCTCGCTGGCGGGAACAAAGCGGCTTAATTTGGCGATATCAAACGGAAAATCGGCCATCCGCTGCAGGAAGCTATGGTAATGTTGTTCGGCCAGGACGGTCGTTGGGACCAAAACCGCGACTTGAAACCCGCTATCCACCGCTTTGAAAGCCGCCCGCATGGCGACCTCCGTTTTGCCATAACCAACATCTCCGCAGATCAGCCGATCCATGGGGCGCGGTTGCTGCATGTCTTCTTTGAGCGCATCGATCGCGCGTTGCTGGTCGGGTGTTTCGTTGTACGGAAAGATCGCGTCGAACTGATGCTGCCAATGGCTATCGACGTTGAACGCGAGCCCTTGGCGGGAGGCACGCTGCGCTTGGACCTCCAGTAATTCGGCCGCCATGTCCTGAACAGCCGCCGACGCTGCCTTCTGCTGCTTGCTCCACGACGCGCCGCCAATCTTTGCCAGCCGTGGGCGCGTCTTGGTGCCGCCGACGTAACGTTGGATTAAACCGATGCGAGCTGCGGGAACGTAGACCGTTGTCCCCTGCGCGAATTCGATCACCAAATGTTCCTGTCCGTGACCCTCGACTTCCAGCAATCGCATGCCGCGATACAGCCCGATTCCGTGGGATAAATGAACGACCAAATCGCCCGTTTCCAATTGTAAAAAACTATCAATTGGCTTTCCGCGTACTCGCGTCTTGACCCGCCGCACCGGGCTGCGATGAAACAGCTCCGCACCCGTCAGGACAAGGACCTCCACGTTTGGCAAGCGAAAACCGCTACTCAGTGACGCAACGGTGACATGCAAACGCCCTTCGCGCGCCGCCGCGGTAGAACGCAATAACTCCGACAGACGCTCCGCCTCCGCCGCCGTGTCACCCACCAAGATGACACGATGCCCCGCCGCAACCGTATCGATTCGCTCCTGAGCGTGTTCCAGATTCCCAATGAAACTATCGACCGAACCCGATTGCACGGCGATTAAGTTTTCCGCATCGCCGGGTGCCATGTCGCAAGCTAGGCCAACCCGATGCCCCACAAAACTGGACAGCAGCGCGTTCCAGTTTTGGTAATCCCCCGATTCGGCATTCCGTTTGACCAACGCTTCGGCATTTTTCTGACAACGCTCGGGATCTACGATCAACACCACGGCCTCGGGATCCAAGTAGTCGATCAACTGCCCTGGACGGGTGACCGCTGATCCAATCGCGGCGATCTCGATCTCCTGCAACCGATTCGTGCTGCGTTGGCTGCCGGGATCGAATTGGCGAATCGATTCGATTTCGTCGTCGAACAGTTCCAGCCGTACCGGTAGCGGCTGATCGGGGGAATAGATATCCAGTATCCCGCCACGCTGGCAAAATTCGCCCGGCAATTCGACCGCCGTTGCCGGATGGAAGCCCGCTTCGGCCAGCCAACGTCGCGTGTCACTTAGGTCCAGACGCTGACCAACGGCCAATTTTCGCGTTGCGAGGGCGATCGCTTCGGGTTCCGGAACCGCCTGTAAAGCGGCACCAACGTAGGCGGTAACGATTAACGGCTGGGCACACGGCTGGGCGCGGCGTAACCGCTGCAAAACCTGCACACGCTCCGCAAAATCGGTGTCCCGAATCGACTCGGGCGCTTGCGTGTTGGCTGACAGCGGCAGCGTTGCCACGTTCTGCAAATGGAACGCAGCAAGGTCGGTTGCAACGATGTCGGCATCCACCGCCTCGGGGACCACCACCAAGAGAGTGCGACCTTGCTGCGCAATCGCGGCAGCCAGTAGCGCTGGCAAACTGGAATGGATACCATCAAACCATAAATTCGTACCAGGTTTCCATTGGTCCAACCGGGCCCGCAGCTCAGTGGAGTCAGCCAGCAGTTCGGGCAACACGGTTAAGTCAATTCGCCCCAGGGCCGCCAGTTTCGTCATGGTCGCGGCTTCCTCATCCCTACATCAGATCATCGTTTCGTGGCAGAATACTCAGGCACCGGAAGTTCAGTGGGACACCCGTGCGATCACGCCTGACGTCGATGCCACCCGGTTTCGCAGACGTTCTGCCGTAGTGTATCGTATCGACCAGGATCTAGGGTGCCGGTCCTGGAGCCATTTTCATTTTGTTGCCTCGTATCCGCCGAAAGATTGTGAACGCAGATGAGTATCGGAATTGGTGTTGTTGGTTGTGGAATGATCGCAAATTTTCATGCGCGGGCCATCAAGGACGCGCCGGGTGCGGAATTGGTCGCTTGCACTAGCTCCCGGCGGGAGAAAGCCCAGGCCTTTGCCGAGGAGCATGGTGGAACCGCGGCGGACAGCTTGCAAGCGATGCTGGCGGATCCGCAGGTAGATGCGATCACGATTTGCACCCCGAGCGGTTTACACCTCGAACCGGCGTTGGCGGCCGCGGCAGCCGGGAAGCATGTGTTCGTGGAAAAACCACTTGAAATCACCGTCGAACGTTGCGATGAAATCATCGAAGCTTGCAAGCAGGCGAACGTGCGGCTGGGGGTGGCTTTCCAAAGTCGTTTTTATGAATCTTCGCAAGTGATCAAAGCGGCCGTCGACCAAGGCAGGTTCGGGGTGGTCACTCTGGCGGATGCCTATATCAAGTGGTATCGCAGCCAGGAATACTACGATAGCGGGGCCTGGCGCGGCACCTGGAAACTGGATGGCGGGGGAGCGTTGATGAATCAAGCGATCCATACCGTTGACCTGTTGGCGTGGATCATGGGACCGGTTACGGAGGTTAGCGCGCTGGCTGGCACTCTGGCTCATGAACGGATTGAGGTGGAGGATGTCGCGGTGGCGACGGTCCGGTTTGCCAGCGGGGCCTTGGGGGTGATCGAGGCGACGACGGCATCATTTCCCGGCAGCTTGAAACGAATCGAAATCACCGGCAGTCGCGGTTCGGCAACATTGGAGGAGGAAGATATTAAGGTTTGGGATTTTGCCGACGCACTGGCCGACGACCAACGCATTCGTGATGAATTGGGAGCGAAAACCAAAACCGGGGGCGGAGCCTCCGACCCGGCAGCGATCGGTCACCACGGGCATACGATGCTGTTTAGCGATTTTGTCAAGGCGATCCAAGCGGGCTCCGAACCAGCGGTTTGTGGCCGGGAAGGCCGACGGAGCGTGGAAATCATCTGCGCAATCTACGAATCGGCAAAGACAGGTCTGCCGGTGCGGATCGGCTGAATACTCGACCGCCTTTCCGCAACACGCCCCGCTTTCGCAGCGAGGGCGGTGCCGGAAAACGCGATGGCCTCTTCGACACAACAAGGCCTGGGGCTCGCGTCTAAGGCTGACAGATAGATTAAGGTAAGTGGCATTGGACGCTAACGCGTCCGAAAGAGTGCGTGCAGGAGGGGAAAGCGGGTTCAGATCGCCTCTTCCCCGCGTTCGCCCGTGCGAATGCGGATGCAATCGTCCATCGGAACCACGAAAATTTTGCCGTCCCCGATGGCTCCCGCTTCGCCCGTTCGCGCCGCACGCAAAATGGCGTCGACCGTCGGCTGGACAAAATCTTCGTTGACTGCGATTTGCAATTGCACTTTCCGCAACAGGTTGTAAGCGAACGCGTGCCCACGATAGATGCCGACTTGACCTTTCTGACGACCAAACCCTTGGCAATCAATGACGGTCAAGCGAACAACCTCTGCCTCGGTGAGCGCGTCCTTGACCGCTTCCAATTTTTCTGGCTGAATAATTGCGATGATCAATTTCACGTTGGATGCCCGACTTCATGCTGCGAGAACGATTCAATGTTCGGCCACTGCCTGGAAACCGATAGGAAATCATGCCATCGCCAGTCCGACACCACCATGCAACGTGGTGACTACCCTGGAACGGTC
>SLFV01000556.1 GCA_007124075.1 Roseimaritima sp. | reverse complement strand
TCATTTTCGAAAAGTTTCGCCAAAGCCGTCGCGTCCTGGATGGAGATGGGCTGATCCGCGAATACTCGGGGACAGGACTGGGTCTTTCGATTGTCAAAGAGTTATGCAAGCTGCTGGGGGGTGAAGTCGTCTTCAGCAGCCAACTGGGCCAAGGCAGCACCTTTTTCGTTCGTTTGCCCATCAAACTGCAGCAGGCCCCATCCTCCGACAATGGCACCGCCGATGCCAAACCCCCGATTGCCTCGCTGCTGCATCGCGTGGGCACAAACCGCCCAAACGCGATTTGAAGCGGCGTTCGCAACACACTACGGCACTTTCTGCCCAGCGCAAACTTGGTAGAATTGAGGATACTGGGTCGCCCTCGTAGCTCAGCTGGATAGAGCAGCGCATTCCTAACGCGCAGGCCGCAGGTTCGAATCCTGCCGAGGGTATTGGTTTGCGTACGAAACTCCCTGACTCTGAACGTCACGCCCAAATATCTCGGTCCAGTGTACGATAGTTGACGGCTTCCTGCAGATGAAAATCCAGGATTTGTGGAGCGGCCTCCAGATCGGCGATCGTTCGCGCGACTCGCAAGATCTTGTCGTGCGCGCGTGCGCTCAACCCTAATTCTTCCACACTTTGTCGCAGCATTGTGGCGCATCGCCGGTCCAGCACGCAGTGCTGCCGCACTTCTCGGCTACTCATTTGGGCGTTGTAGCGAGTGACACTGTTATCGAATCGAGCCGCCTGGATATCTCGGGCCTGCAACACCTGCTGGCGCATCGTTCCGCTGGACGTTCCGGGGGCTACGCTGGCCAATTCATCAAAAGGTACTGCGGGAACTTCGATATGGATGTCGATGCGATCGAGGAGCGGTCCCGAAATTTTTCCCATGTAACGCTCTATCTGCAAAGGCGTACAGTTACACGTTCGCCTCGGATCGCTGCGGTAACCACACGGACAAGGATTCGCCGCTGCAATCAGCATGAAGTCCGCGGGAAACGTCGTGCTGCGGAGCGCACGACTAATGGTAACCGAGCCGTCCTCCAGGGGTTGACGCATCACCTCCAGCGTTTTTCGATTGAATTCCGGCAGTTCATCCAAAAATAAAATCCCGTTATGAGCCTTGGAGATTTCCCCCGGCGTAGGAGGGCTCCCTCCACCCACCAGTCCCGCATCGCTGATCGTGTGGTGCGGACTGCGAAACGGACGGGTAGCCAACAAAGGCTTGCCCGTGGGCAGTTGCCCCAACGCACTGTAGATGCGGGTCGTTTCAATCGATTCCGCCGCCGTCAATTCCGGCAGGATCGTTGGCAGACGTTTCGCCAGCATCGTCTTCCCACTACCGGGCGGGCCTAGCATCAGGAGGTTATGCCTGCCTGCGGCCGCCAGCATCAATGCCCGCTTGCCCATTTCTTGACCGCGAACATCCGCAAAGTCCAGGTCGTAAATGCTCAGTTGCGCAAACCATTCCTCGATGCGACTGGGAGCGGGATCGATCGTCAGCTCACCGGAGAAAAACGCGACAGCCTGGGACAGTGTCTCCACAGGAATGATGTCGATACCCTCCACCACAGCGGCTTCGGCGGCGTTGGCTGCGGGCAGCACCAACCCGCGTAGACCCGCCTGTTTGGTCGCTTCGATTGCAACCGACAAACCTCCCTTGATCGGTCGGGTGTAACCTTCCAGCGCTAGTTCACCGATGACCGCGTAATCCTCCAGCGCATCGGAACGTAACTGACCACTTCCCGCCAGAACCCCCAGCGAAATCGGCAAATCGAACCCGGCGGCCTGCTTCTGCAGATCGCCCGGTGCTAAATTAATCACCACACGGTCCTGTGGTTTGCTAAACCCACTGTTAACCAACGCGCGTTCAACGCGATGCGTACTCTCCTTGACCGCGGTATCGGGAAGGCCAACCAAAATTGTTTTTGGCAGGGCCGCAGCCGACAAGTCGACTTCAACGTCCACCGGGATCGCTTCAATTCCCAGAAGCGTGAATGTCTTTAACCGCGCTAACATATCCGGCAGCCAATAAATGTTCAGAAACGACTGTACACAATGTGACGCTAGCGGGTGCACAAATCAACCGGACTCGCATCGCCGCAACAGGCCCCGCAGGTGTTATCGCGAGGTTTGCCAAACGCGATCCAAAATTTGGCTGTGACATTCCAATTTTTTCACCTGTTCAAACCCGATTGGCGGAGGTATCATCGGCGGGTAACGATCATCAAATCGAACGGGCTTGTTGCCCCGCGCTGATCGTGGTTACGGGATGCAAACTGATAGCGTTTTCCGAACGGTTGCCGTGTCGTTTGCCCTCTACCTGCCTCTCAGGTCACAGTTGTTACACGGGTGTGTTCTCCGGCTGGGCGCTTGCTTCACCTGTTTTTGTTCAGCCAGATCGAACCCCGCCGCCCACACAGGCTACTGAAGGCACCGCTTAATTGCGGTATATCGCTCTATTACAAATGAAAGAAGATACCCACCCCATGTCATCCGATGCCTCGATCGCTTGCTTAGACGCCTCCGATTCCCTAGCCGCCGAGGCGGGTTCCGTTGAACTGGAGTACGGCAATGTTGCCGATTCGCCGGTTCGCTTTGGCGGCTTGGACCTGGATTGCCAAGTCCTCTCTGCCGTTGAAACAGCCGGTTACGACCAACCAACCGTAGTTCAGAAAGAGGTCATTCCCCATTTGCTGGCGGGCCGTGACGTCTTGGTTCAATCACAGACGGGCACGGGTAAGACCGCTGCGTTCGCATTGCCGATCCTGTCGCGACTGCAAGCTAGCGGAACCTCGCCGCAAGTGCTGGTACTGACCCCAACTCGGGAACTGGCCATTCAGGTCGCTCGTTCGTTCAATACGTATGCTCAGAATATCTCTTCGTTTCGCGTCGTGGCGATCTACGGCGGCCAGGATTACGAACCCCAGTTACGGGCATTGCGGCGCGGCGTGCAGGTCGTTGTGGGCACACCAGGACGCGTCATTGACCACATCCGTCGCGGTTCTTTGGACTTGGGAACGATTAAAACGCTGGTGCTGGATGAAGCCGACGAGATGCTGAACATGGGTTTTGCGGAGGACGTGCAGTTTGTCTTGCAGCATTTGCCTGGGCAGCGTCAGACCGCGTTATTTTCTGCGACTTTGCCCGAACCGATCCGCCGAATTGCGGCGCAGTACCTGGACGACCCAGTGCGGATGACGATCAAATCAAAGACAATGACCGCCGCGTCGATCAGACAGCGGGCGATCGTGGTGCGGATTCATGATAAGTTACCGACGTTGCGAAATTTACTGGAGGTCGAAAACACCGACGGGGTGATTGTCTTTACGAAGACCCGCGAAGCCACGTTGACGGTCGCCGAATCGTTACAGCATCATGGATTCCGTGCCGCCGCATTGAACGGTGACATGCCGCAAAAGACTCGCGAACGGACTATCCAGCAGTTCAAGTCCGGCGGGCTGGATGTGCTGGTTGCGACCGATGTCGCGGCCCGAGGGTTAGACGTTGCCCGCGTCAGCCACGTCTTTAATTTTGATTTGCCGCATGATACGGAAGCTTACGTGCATCGGATCGGACGGACGGGTCGCGCTGGCCGGAGCGGCGAGGCGATTCTATTTCTCTCGCCCGCGCAGCGTGGTCGTCTGAAGCAGATTGAACGCATCACCAAACAACCAATCGAATTGATTCAGGCCCCGACGGTCGATACGATCAACACTTTGCGGATCCAGCGTTTTCAGGAGCAGATCCGTACGGTGGCCGGCAGCGCGGACCTGAGCCTGTATAGCCGAATCTTGTCCGAACATGCCCAGCGAAGCGGTCAGCCGATGGAATCGATTGCTGCGGCCCTGGCGCACATCGGCCAACAGGGACGCCCTTTTTTGCTGTCTCAGGCCGTCGCCGTACCCGCGAAGAAGCACCGTCAAGCTGACCGGTCCGGCCAAGCCTCCCGGGCAAGTTCCAATCGCAAAGACGCTGGCAGGCACCAGGCTGCCGGATCGACCGATTTTGCGGACGAGCCGAACCGCTTCGCAGGACGCAACCGTGGGGTTCGCGGCGCGTCCGCACCGGAGCCTGGCATGGCTCGGTATCGAGTCGAGGTTGGCAAGCGAGACGGGATGCAAGCGAGGCATTTAGTTGGGGCGATCGCCAATGAAGCGGGCATCGCTGGAAATGCGATTGGCCCGATCAAGATCGAGACGACGTTCAGCTTAGTCGACCTTCCCGAGGCGTTGCCCAGGGGGGTTGTGCAGACGTTGCGTAACACCTGGATCCTGGGGCGTCAGTTGCGGCTTCGTCCCTGGGAGACAACCTCTGGACGTGCAAAGCGGGACCCCTTGGGAAAGCCATCGCACCGGTCACCAAAACCCGGTGGGATGAAACGCAAACCTAAGAAAGTTCCTGGTTCAACCTTGCCGTCTGCCGTGCGACGGCAGAAACCGCGTCAGTCGCGTGGTTAGTTCTGCAGGTTCGTGCCAGGGACTGGCAATCGGTGATGACGCCAGCTAGGCTCATACTTCCTCAAACCCCTGACGCGTCCCGAACCATGCAGAGGCCCCATCATGTATCGCCAACTGTTTTGTTTGTTGACTGCAGGCTCCCTCCTGGTTGGAACTGCGGTAAGCTGGTCTGCGGAAAAACCTAATTTTGTGTTCATTATGGCGGATGATCTGGGGTGGGCGGATGTCGCCTTTCACGGTGGCAATGCGCCTACACCGACGCTGGACGCAATGGCCGAAACAGGTCTGGAGTTACGTTCGCACTACGTCGCTCCCGTCTGCAGCCCCACGCGCACCGGATTGCTGACCGGTAGGTATTGGAGTCGCTTTGGAGTCGTTCATCCGCAGAACGAGCGAGCACTGCCTTGGCAGACGCCCACGATCGCTTCGGCACTAAAGTCCGCAGGCTACCAAACGGCATTGGTTGGTAAATGGCATTTGGGTTCGCTACCAGAACAGGGGCCCCAGAATTTTGGATTTGACGCCTCCTACGGTTCGCTGGCGGGCGGCGTGACCTCTTGGGAACATCGTTACAAAACAGGTCCGTTCTCCTACACCTGGCATCGCGACGCGGAACTGATTACGGAGTCCGGACACGTCACGGATTTGATTACCGACAATGCGATCCGATGGTTACGTGACCACAACGACCAACCATTCTTTTTGTATGTTCCCTACACTGCGGTTCATCTGCCAGTTGAGGAGCCTGAAGAGTGGCTGGAGCGTGTGCCACAAGCAGTCGAGGGGGAGGTCAATCGCCATTACGCTGCCTGTATCATGCATTTGGATGACAGCGTGGGACGGATCCTGCAAACCTTAGACGAAATCGGCAAACGTGGCCAGACACTGGTTGTTTTTACCAGCGACAATGGGGGAAGCACGGCAGAGAACCGCGATGAAAAATATCCAAATTGCACCGCCCCTGCAGGCAAACTGCCGGGGGATAACCGCCCGTTTCGCGGAAAGAAAGGGAGCGTTTACGAGGGCGGCATCCGCGTACCAACCTTGGTCGACTGGCCGGGCACGATCAAGCCGCGGAAAGACGACACACCAGTGCATGTGGTCGACTGGTTGCCCACGCTTTGCAGTTTAGCGGGCGTTACAACCGATCCGGGTTGGAATCTGGACGGCATAAACCTATCCGAATTGTTCCTGGAAGACCTCGCACCGCCCCCCCGTCCTCTCTATGTTGCGGGGGTTGGTTTCCGATCGGCAGCACTGCGTGAGGGTGACTGGAAATTGGTGACCTTCCAAGGTCGCGACCGCAAACCTGACGAGCTTTACAATCTAGCATCCGATCCGAGTGAGCAAAAAAACATGGCCGACCAAGAACCGCAAATCGTCGCTCGACTGACGCGTTTGCTGGAGGAAATTAGAATCCGCGATAACGAGTCTAAAGTCACCGAATAAGGAGTGCATTCTCCCACCTTCGCCTCCCGAACGATCCTCAACCGTCCGTGCCCTCGGAGTCATGGTCGGTATCCTTGGCCGGACGTTTGCGCCCTGTTCGCGGGGCCGCTGGCGATTCGATCAGCAATCTCTTTCACCAGACTGCGGTATTGGTGATTGCGAGGCTGCAAACGCGCCGCATATTGGGCTTCTCGCCGGGCTTCGTCCAAACGGTCTTGACGCACCAGCAATGCAGCGCGTCGAGCCCGCAGTTCGTGATCCGCTGGCGCATAACGCAAGGCTAGTGCAAACGCGTCGACTGCTGCTTCGACATCGTCCTGCAACAGGAGAGCTTCCCCTTGGATTTGACGCAACCGCGCAGCCTGACGCGCATCGTTGACCGGCTGGGCTGCCAAACGCTGGATCCGCTGCAGGAGTGCCTGCCGGGCGGCAAGCTGCTCGGGTTCTGTATATTGACCAACGGCGACCATCAATAGTAATTCCGGGTTATCGGGTAGCACCAGATCATCAATTTGCTTTCCGGTGAGCTGTTTTCCAACCACATCGTAAATGCTGCTCCAATGCCGCGTGCTCAATTCCAAACTGCGACGCCAAGCGGCCAGGCCCGCCTGTTTTTCGCCGATTGCCAGGTACCTGCGTCCCAGTTCGTACAGCAAATCACTTGATCCGGGCTGCGCAAACTCGGCACGCTGCAGGTGAGTCACGGCAGCATCCAAATGCCCATCCAGAAAACTTAATTCGCCTAACCTTAGATGGTTTTGCGCGACCAATGGGGAGCGAGCACGCGCCCTCAAGAACGCGGCTCTTGCTTTTCCCAACTGCTCGGTTATCAGCGTTTCGCCCAAAATTTCCTCTTCAATGTGCTCAATTCCATCGCTACTGGACAATTCGTACGCACGTTGCAGCAGCACAACGGGTGACGTCCAATTCCAAAAAGCTGCGGCGGCTTCGGGTGGCATTTCATTCTCGGTTGCAAGTCCCTCGGTCGCTTGTTGGCGAAACTGCGTGATCAGCAACTCCCCCAGCGATAGCGACACCCGGTAATCCTGTGAACGTGAATCCAATCGTTCCAGACGGTCGATCAGCCCCTGCAAAACCGTCGCGTTCAATTCGCGTTGCTCTTCCCCCCAAGCTACATTCAGGACTGCCTGTTCTTCTTGATTCCAACGCACGGCGGCAGAGGTAACCACCATCGAACAGAGCGCCAGGCCTAGCAACATGCCCACCATGACCGCGTGCGGAACCGTAATGCCAAACGCATCGATTCTTCGGCGATCCGCCCTATCCTTGCCTGTCCGCGAAGTTCGATCACGCCAACAGGTCCCCATAACCATGCCGATTACAAATGCCATGAGAAATGCGTTTGCTGGCAGATACAGCACATAGTCGACCGTCGCGTGAAGTGCGGTGGCAAGCGTTACGAAAAGTCCGAACAAACCAACGCACCACGAATCCGCCGTGCTGCGTCGCAGCAACCAGATTGTCGCCAGCAACACGCTGCCAATTGCCAGCCCCAGCAGCAGTAGGCCAGGAACGCCCGCGTCGACCCACGTTTCTAGATACTGGTTATGCGCGTTCAAGAATGCCCGCTCGACCTCACTGACTTGAAACCGCTGGTGGGCATGCCGGTAGGCACCCATACCAGCTCCCCACCACCAATGATCCTGGCCTGCCGCGCACCCATCCCCCCAGTGGCTCAGACGCGAATCCTCCAACAGTTTTTCGCTTTTGAACAATGTGCCATAACGCTGACTGACAGCGTCACTCATCCGAAAATAAACGACAGACCCGATTGCACCGAACAGCGTTAGGGCAACCAAAAATAGCAAGGAACGCAAATTCGCTCGCGGCTGAACCACAAACAACGCGATGATCGCTGTGAAAATCGCCGCCAACAAAGCACCCCGCGAAAGTGTCAACAGCAGCCCGCCCCCATTGACCACTAGCAGGCTAAGTGCCAGCAACCGCAAGGGCGTACACCATCGACGCCATTCCTGGTGGGGAGTTGCGGCCAGCAAGATTCCTGACGATCGATTCCTGCGGGCACGCCTAGCCCCCTGCCCAGTTCGATCATCATGGACGATCAACGCCAGCAAGCATCCTGCAGCCGCCAACGTCACTAACAGCACGCCACCGGCTTGGTTGTGATAGACCATCGGGCCAAACACACCCTGAGGATGCCCCAGCGGAATCGTCCAGTACAATCTGCCATTCCAGGTCGCTTTTGCGATTGCCGCAAACAGCGTTAACGCGGCACCGCTGCCCGCCAACCCCCACAGGCTAACCCGCAGCAACGAGTGCTGCTGGAATGCCAGCGAAGTCACGATCAAAATGACTAAACAACTGGACAACAAGGCCAACGTCTGCTGCGTCACCTGCGGATCAATCGTCAGCGGGACGCGCTGCATCTGAATGGAATCGGAGGAGTGATCTGCTGCGGGACGGTCCACCAATGCAGCCCGCAGCGCGACCGTCCGTGGCACCCACACCGACGGCGACTGCTCGGTTGGCAATGTCCAACACGGTAATAATTGGAACAGTCCCAAAAACAATCCGCCCCAACTAGCCGCTGCGGGCCACGACAGCAGCCAGGACTGCCGTCGCCGCCAATGCGTTACCAAAGTCAGGGTCGCCAAGCAGGCGACGCCCCCAAATAGCAAGACCTGAGTCACTGTGTCCGAGCCGCCGTTGGCCCAAGGTGTCAATAACACCAACCCCAACAGCAAACGGAAGGACCATGGAGGTGGGCGGTCAAGCATCATCGATTGGTGTTGGAGTGTGGACAGAGAAACAGCAATCCCATTGCTGCGAGGATAATCAGGCTCGAGACGGCTGACGACCCATCACGACGATTGCAGGTAGCCCTCGCCCCTGCGGGAACTGCTGCCAACGACATAACCGGCATGATCGTTACACAAAATCAAACGGCAGCCGGAGTTGATTGATTTCCACGTCTGTTGCGGCTTCCCTCAAGTTTTTGTTTTTCTACTTGCCGATGATCGAAATACATTTAACGCATCGACCATTGGCTGCTCGTCAGCTGTTGCGGTGCATCACTGCCGGGGAAGGTTCTATGGCCCGTACAATCGCAAGACCCAGTTTCACCAATCCAAACAATCAGGTTAGTTTCTCATCGCATACGAATTCTGTCCCGTTGGAAACC
>SLFV01000173.1 GCA_007124075.1 Roseimaritima sp. | reverse complement strand
TGAAACGCGTATCCGCGGCCCCCGCATGCTTACCCGCTCGCTGGGGAACCTGGCCATGTCGCTGTTCAACCGCTACAGCGCATGGCGGTTCAGGCATCCCATGTCCGGCGGGATTCGACGCGTGAGCCTGGACCGTGCCGACGATTATCTCCGTCTGCGACAGCGAACCTTCGGCTTTGCGTTGGCGCCACTTCCCAGAAGCTTGCAGACCCCGACAGCGGAACTCGCATTGCAACCTGGCCGTAAACACGCCCTGGTGGACAGTTGAAATCATCTACTTTGACAAATATTGGAATTAAGTGACCAAAGTCGCTGTCCGAATCGATTGGGTACTGGTATAATTCAGACGCAGCAGTGTAAGTGAACTAGAAAAGATTTTCGGAAGACTGATTTAAAAGCACCTTGGCCGCGCCAGGGGGCTGGTGAACAAGTAAGCCGACGCGCCGGAAGACCTGTTAGGGATTCCGGTACGTCGGTTTTTTTTGTGCCCTGTCGGCCACCAGTGGCTGGCGCGGTGCGCAGGAGGGAGACGATTTAGATGAACAATTCTCCGTTAACCATGGCGGAACAGGTGGCACGTGCGGTTCGCGATTTCCAATTGCAGCGAACCGGGCATGCTCCCGACTCTGTGAGGGTGGTGCTCAGCGAGGGCACGCTGGTCGTGACGCTGCACGGGGCGCTGACGCTAGCGGAAAAAGCTCTATCTCGGACTCCTGAGGGGGCCGCCCAGGTGCGGGAGTTTCACCGCCAACTGTTCGAGAACTCGCTCGGCCCGCTACGGGAGGAAATCGAGCGAATCACCGGGCTCGCCGTCCGCGAAGCATCCGCAGAAGTCGAACCATCGACCGGTGCCGTCGTGCAGGTCTTCACCACCGGGACGATGGTGCAAGTGTTCCAGTTGGACGGCGGCCTGACTGCGGAAGCATGGGACGGGATGACGGATGAGCGATCTGCCGATTCCTCGCAAGGTCCCGAAAAAAAGTGGAAATCACAGCAGTTTGGGGACACAGAACATGACGTTTCAGTAACGCGATCGAAAAAAACGGAGTCAGAGTAATGCTTGTTTTGCCCAGAAAGAGCCAGGAATCGGTGGTCGTCGGCGGAACTGACGGCTGCGCACTGTTGCGCACCGTCACCGTGATCCGGATTCTGGGGAGCCGGGTGGTGCTGGGCTTCCAAGCTGCCGGAAACATTCGAATTTGGCCGTCGGAACTGCAGCAACGGATGCCCACCACCGACCAGCAAGCGAATCGTCCGGCAACCAACGAAGTCGCAGCGAACGAGGTTGCTGCCAAGAGAGATGATCGTGAAGCGTCCGCTTGCCTCGAACGCCAACGGGATTTCCCCGCAGCCGCCGAAGTTTTGCCGCCGCATCGCTTGACCGATTGAATCAGGTTAGTGGTCCCGAGTCGTCACCGTAGCAATCTTTTATTTACTTTACACAACTAAAAACAGAATCTGAATCATGTTCGATCTCCCCTACATCTCGATCGCCCTGAGCATTGCTGGCGTAGTCGCCGTGACTCTGCTGGCCTCGACATTTTTTATGGTGCAACAGCGTACCGCGGCAATTGTGCAACGTTTCGGAAAGTTTGTGCGCGAGGC
Source organism: Roseimaritima sp. (assembly GCA_007124075.1). Classification (GTDB taxonomy): domain Bacteria; phylum Planctomycetota; class Planctomycetia; order Pirellulales; family Pirellulaceae; genus Roseimaritima. Next base: position 25,037 of record SLFV01000173.1, on the reverse strand, counting down.
CGGGCCCGGGCTAAATGTCAAAATTCCGTTTATCGACAGCGTGGTTGCTCGCATCAACCTGCGAGTGCAGCAGTTGGACGTCAAGATCGAAACTAAAACCGAGGACAATGTGTTCGTACAGATGGTCGTCGCCGTGCAGTTCTACGTGCTGCCGGAAAAAGCCTACGACGCTTACTACAAGCTGGATGACGCGCAGCGTCAGATCACGTCTTACGTTTTCGACGTGGTACGGGCGCAGGTACCTAAAATCAAGCTCGACGATGTGTTCGAGAAGAAAGACGATATCGCCAACATCGTCAAGTCGGAACTTGAACTGGTCATGGAAGGCTTTGGCTATGGGATTCTCAAAGCGCTGGTTACTGACATCGATCCCGACGCAAAGGTGAAACAGTCGATGAACGAGATCAACGCGGCGCAGCGGATGCGGGTGGCAGCGACTGAAAAAGGAGAGGCCGAACGGATTATCAAGGTCAAGTCGGCTGAGGGTGATGCCCAAAGCAAAGCCTTGCAAGGACGGGGCATTGCCGACCAACGGCAAGCCATCGTCGCGGGATTGCGTGATTCAGTCGACGAGTTCCGACGGTCCGTACCAGGCACGACGGCCAAGGACGTGATGAATCTTGTTCTGATGACTCAGTATTTCGACACCTTGAAGGAGATCGGAGCCTCGTCCCGCACGAATGCCATCTTGATTCCGCACTCGCCCGGCAGCTTGGCCAGTCTGAGCGAACAAATTCGCAATGCCATGATCGAGGCCAATCAAGTTGTTGACACGGATGGCGGTGGGGACCGCAATTTACAGTCCGAACCAGCCTATGCCGACTCGGCAAACGGTTTTTGAGGAGGGTTTTGGCAAGTGGTAAGAACACGAATATCGATGATGAAACGCTCCCCCACGGGAAGATACCGATGAAACGCGTCTTGGGATGGATTTGGAAAACGGGGATTCTCTCGACTTTCCTCGCCGGGCTATTTGTTCTGCTGCCGATTGTGATCTCTGTCAGCATCATGGCTTGGGGAGGGGGCACGCTAGCCGCGTGGCTCGGCGGGGACAGTTTTGTGGGCCAAACTTTGTCCGAGGTCGGGCTCCACTTCGTTACCGATCCGATGATCGCGTCCGTCTTGGGCTGGGTCGGAGTTCTGCTTGGGGTCTGGCTGCTGGGCGTGGTGCTCAAATCGGTGGGGAAGCGAAGAGTTGAAATGAGCATCCATTCCGTGATGGAGCGGATTCCGCTGGTCAACATCCTGTATCGGCCCGTGGCCCAGGTGGTCGAAATGTTGCAACGAAATCCTACGGAAAAGCTGCAAGGTATGAACGTCGTTTACTGTGCATTTGGAGGCGATAAGGGGGCCGGCTTTCTCGGCCTACGCGTGTCCGACGAACTCTACCAGTTCAACGGGCAGGCGTGCCAGATTGTTTATGTACCGACTTCGCCGCTGCCAATGTCGGGCTGCATCGTTTTCGCAGCGGTCGACTCGGTACACCGGGTGAATATGTCGATGGACGGGCTCATGAAGATTTATCTGTCCATCGGTGTGATGTCCTCGACGGTTATACCCCACGAATACGTCGTTTCCCGCAAGTCCTCGAATTACCACTCTGCGCCCTCGCCGGAAATTGACTTGATACACGCCGCGGTCGCTGCCGAGCCGTCGGCCTACAAGGACGGGCGCGAATTGAAGCCATCAGAGAAAACAACCTAGAGATCGCGTTATCTGCGAGAAGTATCACATGTTGAAATTGATAAACCGCGAATGGCACGTCGCCATTTGGGTAACCAACCTTTGCTGAATAGGAGAACGTTTCATGTTGCAATTAGCTATTGCGTGTTTAGTGATCGCGTTGATCGCCGCTGTTCTGGGATTTGGAGGTGTCGCCGGCTCCTTCGTGGGTGTGGCCAAAATTCTGTTCGTCGTGTTCCTGATACTCGCCGTGCTCGGATTCCTTTTCGGAGGAGGTTTGAGTCGCGGCGGCATCTAGCGAATCCCTGATCAAGTAGTCGGATGCAGTTGTCTGGAGTCGTCCGAACTACGGATTGAAGTTTGTTTGTTTAATATCGCAGAGCTGCGTCGAACTCGTCTGTCGCGAGAGAGAACTGCTCTGCACTTACAAGAGTTTGGAGAGTTCCGATGAGAAAGTCATTGATAAGTTTGTGTGTGCTGACGCTGTTTTCCACAACCGGTTGCAGCGATACCACACGAGATGAAACGGATACAGCGCGACCGGTCTCGACCGGGAAGTCGACCGAAGCGGGACCGACAGTAGTGAAAAAACCGGTAGCTGGTGAGTCGGATCAAACGTTCAGCTTAAGCGTCCCGTTCGAGTCGATTGCCCTGACCCAGGGAGAGGAAGTTTCAGTGCGGATTGGGATCAACCGCGGAGAGAACTTCGGCGAACAAGTGAAGATCGAGCTATCCGGGCTACCTAAGGGCGTCAGCTTGGAGACGAAAGAATCCAACATCTCGCAAGGTAAAACGGGTGTCGATTTGACGCTCAAGGCTACCGCCGACGCGGCCCTGGGTAACTTTACGGCCATGGTGATCGGTCACACCGCGAGCAGCAGCGCTGATTTCTCGAAAGAGATCAAGCTCAACGTTTTGCAAAAGTAACTGGATGAGAGGTTCCCGACGTCAAGGAGAAATACCATGAGTATAGGCAGTGTTGTGTTGTGGATCGTGTGCGGGTTGATCGTGGGACTGTGCGCGCGGTTCCTTGTTCCGGGGCGGCAGAGCATGAGCCTGCCGATGACGGTGGTGCTGGGGATCACCGGTGCTTTGGTTGGCGGCTTCCTGTACTCCGTTGTTATGGGGCCGTCGGTCGAGCCGTTTTCACTGGCTAGCCAAAATTGGTATGGCTGGATCGTCGCAATCCTGGGCGCGATGCTACTGTTGTGGGCTTATCCCTACGCCTACCCCAGAAGATGGTGGAATTGACAGCGCGATAGTGCGCCAGGAGTTTTCGCGGCGTGCCGAACGGCTCAACGCCGAATTGTAGACACGGTTCGGCAGCACGTCAGCATATACGAGTGAGACCTCACGCCCGAGCAAGCGAGAGGAACGTGGGTGTGTGTTGCATCCTCAACTTGGTCCAGGCATTGCTTTTACGAAGGAGTATGGAATGTCGTTTTTCAGTTGGAACCGGAACGCGGATTCACAAAGAACTGCAGATCGCCGGGAGCAGCAGGCCGTACGGCCGTTCGAGGGTCGGCTGGTCAGCATCAGCAGCCGGAAGCTGGTGATGCTCAACCGCAAAGGAATGAAATCCTCGCATTCGTTGGCAAAAGATGCCCGGCTCACATGTGACGGCGCGAGCTGCGAGCTGGAGGACTTGAAGGCCGGCAGCAATATCCGTGTCACTGCGGAACAGGACAACTGGAAGCATGTGACCTGGGTTGAAGCTCTCGACAAGCAGTCTGAGTTCACACAGTGCGGCAAATGATGTTGACGGTCCATTCTTGACTGATCGGGCGGGGGCTGAAATCTAGTTCCCGCCCGACCAGTCTTGGAGAAGACCGGTGGGGCACGGAGGCATGTTGCTTCCGTGAGCGTTTCTCAAAAACCTTTCGATGGAGATGGTAACAATGAAGATTCTGAATTTCCGTAAGTACTCGGTGTGTCCGATGGCGTTGGGATTGCTCCTGACGTGCGGCCCTCTGCTGGCTCAGCAGCAGTCCGCAGACCCCAAGGCAGGTGCCCGGCCTAGAGCTGAAGCCAAGGACGTAGCGATTCCCAGCTGTATGGAACGGCTGGCGCTGACGCCCCAGCAGCAGGATACAGGTCAAGGGGATTGTTCGCCAATACGATGCTGAGATCGCGTCGTCGTGGCAGCAGTTCGGTAAGCTCTACATGGACTCGATCCGCACCGAGGTGTTGCTGCTCTCAGCCATCGAGGACAACTTGACGGAAGCGCAGCGCGGGCAGGTTCGCGAGCAGCGGCGGAAATCAGCCAGGCACCAGAAAGCGGTCGAAGGCACCCCCGTCGATCAAGATCGGGCGGAATCCGAAGCCGCCAGCGCTGTTGAGCAGGGGATGGCGATTGTCGGTGTCTCGTTGACGCCGCAGCAGGAACTTGCCGCAGACAAGCTGCAGGAGACCTACCTTAGCCACCTCCGTTCGCTGAACCGCGACATCCAAGGGTTGCACATCCAGTTGGTGTCGCTGGAAGCCGACAAGCTTGTGGAAATCGAGCATGTCCTGACCGAGGACCAGCTTCTGCAACTGCGCGAGATCCGGAAAACCGCCCCGGCCGAGCATGCCGCTACGGCCAAGCGGCCAGCGCCTGCCCAAAGCCGATAGCGACCGTAAGACCCCGATCTGTTGCCGGCAGCGGTGCCCAGAAAGCATTGCCGCCGGCAACGGCGGGTTCCGTTTTACTTCCAACCACGACCTGTCCAGAAAGGACATATCATGACATTCAAATTCCGCGTCAACATGCTTGCAGGCCTGACCGCCGCGACACTCTGTCTGGTGCTGCTGAGCTCCAATCAAGCCGCGGCACAGGTTTTCCTGCAGCGAAACACCATCTCCCACGGTTACTACAACCCCTATGGTGCGGGATTCCACACCGGGTACGGCACGGGATTCTACGGAGGACAAGTTTACGGGCGCAGCCTGACGACGTACGGATACGGATTGCCCGGTATGTACGCCTCCCCGCCAACGGCTGTGCCCAGGTACGGCGTCTACTACGGCGGCGGCTTGCCGCCTCAAATCCCGACGTTCGGCCCAACACACTTCGGCAACGCGCCGCGGCATTATGGCCCTTACGGGTACGGATGGAGATGGTGACATCCTCACATCGTCAGCGCTCAATTTGGTGCGACTGGGTCGGTGAGTATGCCCAGTTGAACCGTGTCCGTGGAAACTGGAGACGGCAAGGCCTGCTGGTTAGTCGATAGGTCGTTTCTGTGCCCCTCAGCACGGGAGTGACGATCTACGTGAGTGAGCCTCGCATTTTTTGAAAACCATACCTCCGAAAGGGAAATGAACATGAGACGGATGACGCTATTTAACGTGTTGGTTGTGCTGGTGCTGTTGGTCGTTGGGATCGGCTTTTATCAAGGCTGGTTCATCCTGTCCGGTAATAAGGGAGGCGATGAAAGCAACAAGGTTGAGATTCAACTGACGGTGGACCCGGACAAGGTGAAAGAGGATGCCAAGACAGTGGAGGCGAAAGCCCGCGATCTAACCGGCACCGAAGCTGAACAAACGCCATCCGGTCTCTTCGATGATGACGTGAAACGGAACGACTAATAGTCGATGCGAGGGTGACTCACCCCGTGCATTTACTTGTTACTAAGCACAAACCAAACTGGAGAAACGAACGATGTCCGCGATTCTGCTTGTGATTCTGATACTGCTGTTACTGGGAGCCATTCCCCGCTGGAACTATAGCCGCAACTGGGGCTACGGACCGAGCGGAGGTTTGGGCTTGATCGTACTGATTCTGATCATCCTGCTACTGATGGGAAGGATTTGACGGCTGGGATGGGCAGGTCCCTGCGGTGATGTAGGCCGATGTCTCCGTCTCGATTCGAGCGTGCATGCTGTGAAGTAGTCACTGCGCGGAGGGTCGGTGTTCGGTGAATAATTCCTTCTGAAGAAGGAGAATACGGGATTGAAGCTGTTGAACATGACCATTCGCCACGGACGGGAACGTCTTACGTCCCGGATTGGTGTTGACGGTTTGTTCTGAGAGTTTGGTGACGATTGGCCGTTGCGTTCGGAGTTGTTCAGCGTGAACCAATTGGAGCGTCACGCGGAAACGCTCGCCGACTTGCGCGAGATCGATCACCATTTCGGTTCGGACCGTCTACTAGCGCGAGTGACGGATAACAAACGGGTACTGCTCGGTGATCCGATGGGGATCTAACGCAAGATGGACTTCGGCACACGCGACCAGTACCGGTACGCCATCGAACGCATCGAGAAACGAAGTCCTCTGACGCAACAGGCCGTCGCCTGTTTTGCTGAGATCGGAATCGGAATCCAAACATCACGTGTTGTCTCAGATCTAAAACGGGGTGTCTTGATTAACAACAAACAGTGCCAGCCATTTTCCGTAGGTGGCCTGTTGCTTGCCGGAATCGATTTGCCTGCGAATTCGTTGGCAAAACGCTGAATATTTCGCCGAAATGCTCGCTTGGCTTCGATCGGCATATAACGGTAGACAGCTATTCCCACCGTTGCAATCAAGCAGCAGAATTCACACGTGGCAAAATCGCTTTGCCGCTCACGGTACAACTCGCCGCCAGTCGCTGGCCCGATAGCCCTCTCGGTGAATCTCAGGGTCGGTCGACAAAATGTCTCGGGCAAGTGACTACGGAGACAACCAACCATCCCGACGAACGAGGCGACCGGTCGGATTACGCCGCGTCGCTTTGCGATTCTCCTTGAGCTGGGCCAGTGGCGTTTCCCGTATCACTTTCCCCGCTTCCTCGATCGTGATCGGTACCAGATCAAAGGCACCATTTAGCTGGATGGCACCATTTAGCTGAATTCATCCGCAATCATTACCCCACAAGTAAGAATTCGCCTGTTTTTGACATCGGCGCAAATGCAAACATGCGATGATCTGCTGGGCGCCGCTCGCGGCCTGGGTAGGCACAAGCGGTTTCGGCAATCTCCTAAAGATTCGCCATCGCTTTTGCACCGGCTTTCCAACGCTATCCGTAGCTCGTTTTGCGAAGTACTCCCGACGGAGGCAGTGGCGGCACAGCGATCAATAGGGTTTTGAATTGTGACATGAATCCAGATGTCTTCAGCGACGCCTGCGAGGTGTCTCGATTGCCCGCGATGAGTCCTGATGGTCGTATCACACCGCCCGGGAAAAGTTAGCTGACGCGGAAAGCGCTCACCAATCCCGCCCCATCATCGCGCCATCGGCTCGATTGGCCAAGTTCGCGTAGAGGTCTGGGTCTATCGTCTCGGATAGAAAACGGACGCTACCGTCAGCGAAACAGAATTGCGCGCCACCGGGATGGTTGCTGCCAAATCCGCCTACCCATAACTGGTCGGCACCGGGAGGCAGTTCCAGTTCCGCCTGACCGTAGCCGCCCAATCTTGGATTGTGGACATTGATCCGATGCCCGGTATTTCGTAATGTCGCTCGCGTGCCCGAGGCCCACCCCAAACTGTTGACAAACGGCAAGATCTCGCCGATCAAAATCGTGTTGCTGCTCCCATCGTAGATTTCGCCGTAGCGGATTCGACTGTTTAAAAACAGCAGGCCCGAGTTGTCAGCATCAATTGGTACCTCTTCGTGATGATGGCAGCCCGCATAATTGGAAAGTCCCGCCGATTGGTCCTCGTTGGTGCTGCGGCCGTACGATGGACAGATAAGCGTTCCGATGATCTGCTGGCGGGCGGGCGCGTTCTTCGCGGCGTACGTCCCTGCGTCCACATCAAAGTTGTCTGCGATCCCTTGCTGTTCGATGTAACGCAACAGTTGCACCAAGAAACTAACATGCTGGCCTACCGGCTCGCTACGGATCGGACCATCAGGATTGATCACCCCGGCTGCCAAATGTTCATGCGAAAATTCAAAGTTGTGGCTGGCCAGTCCCAATTGTGCCAAGTTGTTCTGACACGACATTCGCCGCGCAGCCTCGCGGGCAGCCTGCACCGCAGGCAACAACAAACCGACCAACACGCCGATAATCGCAATCACCACCAGTAATTCCACCAACGTGAAACCCGATTTGATGCGGCGAAACCGAATGCGGTAGCAAAAACAGCGGGCGTGCGACTCGGGGACACGTCGCGCTGCCGTAATGACCTCCGAACGGAAATGCGTTAGCGGGTTCATGGGTTCTCCTGGGTTGATGGTGACGAAACAGCCGTGGATGGCGAAGGAAAGGGCCAACTTTGCGAACGTTGTGTGATGATGGGAACGGGATCGTGTGTCCGCAGCGTCGCCGTCACCAACCATTGTTCAGGTGCATGAGGCTGGGGAGAATCGGAAACGCGAATGTCAACCAAGGCGTTGACGTTTGGTTGCAAGACTCCCTCCAACGCCCATGTTTCACCGGAATAGGTCCGGTCTGCGGTCCATGCCTTGTGGGCACGTCGCCAACCCGCCTCCAGGACCCAATGGGTTTGTTCCATCTGCAAATGGTGTTGCACCTGCCGCCGCTGACGCAGACTGATTCGCAAGGCCTCCAGCGTGACCACCGAAGCGATTCCCAAACAAACCAAAACGCAAATCAGAACCACGCCCCCGTGTCTGGATTTTGGGGACGGAGCGGCGTTACGGGCAGCCCTTACCGATCGTGTCCCGATCCCGACGGCCTGGGGGACTTGCAAAACCGAGCGAGGAACTGCGAATCGACGATTTCCCATTAGGGTTCCTCCTGATCGGCCGCCAAAACGGTTGCCGTTAGCCAGCGTCCCACCTGCCCCCGCACACGCAGGTCCAGTGGCGGTCGGGACGTCATGACCACGGCAGGCACAGCTTCCTTCTCCGCAACCGCAGGCACGTCCCCCGATCGCGAGGGCAGCCCCAGGCCACGCTTGACGGTCAACGTACACCAAGCAGGCAGTTCAGAGGGGTCCCAGGCAATTTGGCTCCCCGGTGCCAAACGGTAGTGGTCGCGATGCGGGATGCCAGGCCCGACCGCATGCTGCGTCCGTTCCACGTTGGCTCCCACAATTTTATAGGTCACCGTGCCCAACGTAGGACCGGTCATGACCATCTGCTGGGGTGAGACCGCGGTTGCCTGCCCGGCAAGACGGATATCAAGCCGAACTTGATCGGCCAAGCGTTGGATTTGCGTCTGCTGCTGCTGTTTTTGCTTGACCGTTTTTGCCAGGAGCAACGATTGATGAATCCAACCGATCGCCAACACGATCAGCGTCACCGATACCGCCGAGCCGATCGTCACCTCCAACAAGGAAGTCCCCTGACGCGCCTTGATCGTGATCATCGTGCCTCCCTCGCAGCGGTTTGGACGTCCAACCAAGCGGTTAAGCGAACCGGTCTGCCCGCCGGGTAGGTCAATTCCAGCTCCACACGATCGCCGAATTCATCTTGTTTTACGACACCCACCAATTTGGCGTCGTACAGCGATTGCCTAATGGCGGACGATACCTGCAAGTCCTCGAGCGCGGCGGACAATTCCGTCGGCGACAACTGACTTAGGATTTCCAGTTGGTTGGAAACTTCCTGAATTGCCAGACGCTGATGCGCAGTGTCGGTCCACAGACGACCTACCCGAAAGACAACGCTCGTGACGACTGACAGCACGGTGGTAAGCACCGTGGCTGCCACAATACACTCCAGCAGACTAACGCCCGCACGCCGGTTTGTTGCGATCACCACTGTCACCTTGAAAGACCGTGAATCAAATACTGTAAAAACGAAAACTGATAGATCGCCAGCAACGCCGCGACCATCGCAAGTAACACCAGCGTCAGTGTCGATAATGCGGCGGGGACTACGTGGCACAGCCACCTGCGACGGACGCCCCGAAGGTTCGCCTCGGTCCGCAGAATCCAATGCTGGACTTCTCGGTTGGGGGCCTGCGTCAAGGCGTTCGCCTCGCGGCTGTTCAGCAAACCTTGCTGGCACAGTGCCCGCCATGGCTGCTGACCCGCGGCGATCTGGGTGCTAGCCGCTGCCAGCCGCCTGCGGACGCTGCCCGGAGACTGGAACCGAGACAACGCTTCGATGCCCGCACCGACCGGCCGATCGGAACTGACCAGCAAAGCCAACAGCCCCCGCAGTCGCTGGGCAAAGGGTTGCCGTGGGTAGACCATTTTCCATGGCTTCCACTGCCACTGGCGTAGCCAGAGCCAATAAATCAACGTCAGCAACGGCATCAGCATGGCGACCAGCAGCAATACACCGGCTAACGTCGTATAGAGCCGCTTAATTGCAGTCAGGATCGTGCTGTCACTTTCGAATTCAGCGACCAACGCAAAGAAGGTGGGCAAGGTGTATTGAACCGAAAATGCCATCAAAAAACATGCCAACGTCAGACCACAGACCTTGCCCAAGATTCCCCCGCCAGCGGGTTGCATTCCGAACAAACCACGCAGCGACTCGTCAGTCGACTCCGATAACAAACGGCGATAAATCATCGGCAAGGTCCCTGTCTGCTCGCCGACACGCAGCGCCATCAAAGTCGTTTCATCGATGATTCCCGGTACGGTTTCCAGCGCCGTAAGGACCGGCTGACCGTCACCGAGCAATCGTGCCAATTGCATGCACCTGAGATGCTCCATCCCCGATTGTTCACCCGCCAAGGCCTGGACCAGGGGTGCCGGTGGCAACCGCTGCCGATGGGCAAAGGCCAACACTCGCAGCAGTGCTCGCTCGCCCGGCGAACGCACCATCAGCGGCTCTTCGGCGATCCCGCCGACGCCCATGGCATCTGACGGATCGGGCCACGCGGGCGGATCCGGTTGTGCGCTGTCATTAAAGTCTGCCAATTTGTCTTGTCACCCCATTCTGGAGTTTCGTTGAACTACGCCAGGCCTGAGATCAATTGGATCAACGGACCGAACAAAGAAAAAACCAGGAAACTAACAAAACCAACCACCAACAGACGCACAACCGCTGGCACCCAGGACAGCAGCCAAATCCAACGGGATTGTTCCCGCTCGCCGTAGATGGAGGAGACCTCGCGCAAGAAATCGATTTGCGCTGCATGATGGTCGATCCCCCCGGCTTGCGCGGTCGGGGCCAAGGCTGCGTCAAATTGAATCCCCAGCGCCAACAAATGAACGGGCAGGCCACAATACCAAACTGGCATCGCATCCTGTTCGACCGCCCACCCAAGTTGATCCGCCGAAGGTTGCCCCATTGCCCCCATTCCGGGTTGCCGACTTGACTCCGCAGCAACCGGTAGCGCGGATTCGAGCGACAAACCCGCATCCATCAGCAACGCAAGATGCCACGCCAGTTCCCCGAGTGCGCGACGTGTTGAAATCCCCCGCGTCAGCAACAATTCCGCAGGGCCACCCAAAAGCCATCGCACGTACTGCACGACGTGAAGCAGCAACAGCAACAACGTTGCCACCAGCAAGCAGCCAAAAACCACCAGAAATAGTGGCGACTGAACCAGATGCGACAGCGATATCAACAGTCGGGTACTGGCGGGCAGCTCAAGCTCAAACTCTAGAAACATGGACTCAAACAACGGCACCAGGAAAACCGTCAACCCGATACCCAATACGCATACCAGCAGCAAACCAAGCAGCGGAACCATCAACAACGAAAAGATTTCCTGACGCGCTTCTCCCAGTTTGGTCTGACGCTGGAGCACTTGATAAACCGACTGCTCCACTTCGGCTTGAACGGTCCGCGGATCAGCCGTGGTCAGCACGGAACCACGCATGGCCAGGGGGGAAAACAGCTCCAACAGTTTAGGATCCCGGATAACGGACTGGGCATCTTCCAGGTAAGCCACACGATCGCTTAAGCTGCGCAACTGGCGCTGCACACTGCGTGAAACCGAACCCGTCACTTGCGAGATTGCCAGCACCACATGGTCCTTCAACTCCAAAACCGCTTGAAGCTGCTGTCGCAGTTGTTCAAGGTCGGCGGACGGTTGGTTGGGCTGCGCGGTCATGGCACCACCGGCGGATCGCTCGGATTGGCCAGCGGTTCGGCCAGTTCAAACAGCAGACCGCTCAACGGCCAGAACAGCAACAGGCAATAAACTAACACGCCCAGTCCTCCGACTCCGATAACCAGCACCAGGGGTGAAAGGGCACGGAGCAACCGCAACCGTTGGTTGCCTGACATCCGATAGTGCCCCGCTAAGAACGCAACCCGCGCTGCTTCGCTGGACAATTGGCTTGCCGGTGTCGCCGTTGCCCCATTTTTCCGCTCCAGCGGCGGGGCAGCGGTCAATGCGTGTGCCAACCGAGTCGCCTCGGCAGCATGACAGCCGGCGGCAGTCAATTCCTGGCGAAGCCGGGCGGCAACGGTCGACCGTCGCAACCTCCGGTAGCCTCCACCTCCCAATCCCAGGGCAATCATGGCACTGACAGGTCGGCATAAAGCGATGGCCAATACGACCACCACCCCTAGTCCCAGCCAAGGTGTCAGCGGCGCAGCAGTATCCCCGGTGCCGCGCGGCGGTTCGGCCGCTGGTCGTGGCTGGCGAAGCAAGTCGTTTTGGAAATCCGTTAACGCAGTCAAACCCGAAAACACGCCCAGGTACCCCATCGAGGCAACGGTCGCCAGTAACAGCAAATAACCGATGCAGGGACGAATCAACCAAGCCAGTTCGCGTTGGACCTGCCTTTCCAGCGTCAGCGCATCGAGCACCAGCCCCGCGCACCCGGTCAACCAGTAGACGCAGAACCCAGCCGCATATTTGGGCGGCAGCTCGTTCGCAGCCGAGCCAAAGTAGTGCCGCAACAAGGTGTCGCGTCGCGGCGGATCGGACGCACCGGGAGCAGTGCTTGCTAGCGACAAAGCTTCCAGCTTTACCAGTCGTGCGGGACTGATGTTCCCTTGGTCCAGTACCGCGCCAAGCTTCAAAGCCGCCCGCAATGCTTGGTGATAGCTGCTGACGCTTCGTCCAGACGCGTCGCATGGACCAGCTTCACCGGCCCCGGCGGGTCCGTTGGGCAGCCCGGTCATCGCGCCCCCCTCGCCGTCTCTGGGCGATTATCTTGAACTTGCTTATCCTGACCTTGCTGAAGCTGCCCGCGAGCGGTCATCGGTTTAGCCGCCGATAATTCCTGCCGTTGCTCCAGGAGGACTTCCCCCAAAGCACTATCGATGGGAGACCCCAATTGCGCCGCGCGTTGCCGTGCCCGTTCAAGGTGCTGGCTAGCCATACCGCGAGCCGGAAGCACCGCGAGCAGCAACTGAATTGCCAGGAGCCACAACCCCGCAGCACAGATCCCCAGCGAAGCGAATTGCAAGACCGGTTTCCACGCCGTCCGACAAGCGACTTGCTGTTTGACCGCTGCAATGATTTGCGGGCGCAACTGATCATCGGGACGGGCCAAGGATCCCGCCGCCGCGATCCATTGCACCAAGTCAAAATCATCAAAGGACTCATCCCGCCAGTTGGGCAAGCGGTCGGAAGCGTCGTTCCGAAATTCAAATTCAGACATGATTCAGCTCCACGCCTTGGTGACGCAGGATCTTTCCCAACTTGGCGATCGCATAGCGATAGCGACTGGCGACAGTCGATGGAGACAACTCCAGCACGCTGGCGATTTCGGCAAACGTCATTTGTTCCCAGATTTTTAGGACGACCACCTCTGACTGCTCCACCGGTAATCGTCGCAACGCCAACCAAATATCGCGATAAACTTCATGACGTTCCACTTCGTCCACGCGGCGTTGAATCAACAAATCGCTCAGATGATCGCAACTGAACCAGTTCTTTTTACGTCGCACCAAGATCAACGCTTCGTTACGCGTCATTTTCAACAAATACGCCCACGGGTTTTCTAACTTGCTTAACAGCGCGGGCTGCGTTCCGACCCTGACCAACACCGCTTGCACGACGTCCTCCGCGTCATGCTGGTTGCGAGTAATCGTGGTTGCCAGCCGCACCAAACGCTGTAGCGTCAAATCGATCAGACCACCGATCGCATCCTGGCCGTGTTCGGCCAAACTGGCGGCACAGTAGCGGACGCGATCCGGAAAAGGTTTTGGAAGATTCATCAGCAGGGTTAATGCCCATGATCCGGGGATTTATTTAACGTTTTTTAATTTTTTGCCAAACTTGCTGCCGACGCGTACGAGCTGCAAATTTCCAGCCCCAGGCCTTTCGCCACTGAAAAAACCGACGCGGCGATGGTGTAAACTGGAAAAATTGGAAATGAATTCAAGGCAAAATCGGCTGAAAACTGATACTGCCTTCCATTGTGATCTTGGCTATAAGCATAGGTCTGGATCTCCGTCTTCCCGAAAGCTTCGCCCCCCAAGCATTCGATATGAACCCGAAAAACTTTGGATTATATCCGCGCCGTGTCTGTCTCGCCTACGTCTTGCTGGTAACCGCGCTGTTTGTTGCGGGCTGTCGTCCATCGCCACCGGAACTGGCGGAATCAGGGCAAACGCGTGATTTGTCAGGATTTCCCGACACGATGGACGAGCTGGCAGATCAGACGATCGAACCCCCGCGGGTTTCCGTCAGGGCTCCTGATGGCTCAGCCTCTCCTCCGACCGCCCCCGATGGGACGGCCGACCCGCTGGCGGAAACGATGCTGACAAAGCCGACTGAATCCGCGCAACCGGCTCGCGTCGCGGAACCGAACCCAGCCGCCGACCCGGAGGACACCGCACCTCCCGACTGGAAGGACTGGGAAAAACCGGCGGTCGCTTTTGTCCTTTCTGGTCAGCAGTACGGTTATATCGAACCCTGCGGGTGTACGGGGCTGGAGAATCAAAAAGGGGGCATGGCTCGCAGGGCCACGTTGATCGATCAGGTCCGTCAGCAGGGCTGGACCGTTGTTCCGCTGGATGGCGGCAATCAGGTGCGTCGATTCGGTCGACAGGCGGAAGTGAAGTTCCAGACGACGATCAGCGGCTTGCAGAAAATGGGCTACCAAGCCATCGGCTTTGGCCCCGGTGATCTTCGTTTGGGTGTGGGCGAACTGCTCTCGGTCGCCGCTCATGACGGTGACGAACCACCGTTGTTTGTTTCCGCCAATGTCACGCTGCTGGATCCTGATTTAATGCCCACGTTCAAACGCATTCAGGAAGGTGGCAAGCAAATTTTCGTGACCACGATGCTTGACCCCGACAATGCGGGCATCGACTCGGGCGATGAGATCACGATTGCTCCGCTGGCTGCCGCGTTGACTTCGATCAAGTCGGAAATTACCGAAGCAGATGATTTTAAGATTCTACTGTTCTGCGGGGATGAAGATGCCGCAACCGCAGCGGTTGCCAAGCACGCCCCCGATACGTTTGACCTGCTGTTGGTTTCAGGGGGCTACGGGGAACCCACCTACAAGCCCCAGACGATCCAGGGAAGCAAGACGCAGATGATCATCACGGGTAACAAAGGCATGTATTCAGGTTTGGTGGGTTTGTACCAAGACGGACAATTTCAGTATGCTCGGGTCGCGTTGACCCATGATTTCACCGATTCTTCCGACATCATGCAATTGATGGCTTCCTATCAGAATCAATTACAAGCGGTAGGTTTGGAAGGCCTGGGATTGCGGCCGGTTGCCCATCCCAAAGGAACTGAGTTTGTTGGTTCGAAAGCCTGCGGGGAATGCCACACGACCGCCTATGAAATCTGGGAAGGCACTCCCCACTACCACGCCACCGAAAGCCTGGTCCATCCCCCCAATGAGCGCGGCGATGTTCCGCGCCATTTCGATCCCGAGTGCCTAAGTTGCCATGTCACGGGCTGGAATCCGCAGAACTACTATCCCTACGTCAGCGGCTATTTAGACCTCCAGGAAAGTGCGCACCTGCACGGTAATGGCTGCGAGAATTGTCATGGACCAGGATCCGAACACGTTGCTGCCGAACGCGATAAAACCTCACGAACCGAGGCTCAATTGGCTGCGCTACGCGAATCGATGCGTCTGCCGCTTAGCAAGGCGAAGGAAACCTGCATGGAATGCCACGACTTGGATAACAGTCCCGATTTCCATGTCGGCGATGCTTTCGAAGACCTCTATTGGCCCCAAATCGAACATTACGGCATGGACTAAGATCCTTTGACCGCAGGGAAGGGGCAGTGTAGAGAAACGAGTCGTTAGAAGGTGCAGCGGTGTTTTCAATGAAAAATCGAAGCTGCGGCGTAGGGTTGAAACGGCGGGGTATTGCTTTGTGGTGGGACGCCGGGCTAGTTTTCCACCGGCACCGCGCTGACCGTTACCAATTGTCGCCGCCCATTGTTGTCGACGATTTCCAGGTCCACATCGCCCGCGATTGATTCAACCTGCTGGTAAAACCTGTCCGGCCTTGCAATCGGCTGACCATCGACACTCAGAACTCCTTGCCCGGGTCGCAGACCCGCTCGCCAAGCCTGCGTATCGGGGTCGACCCGCAAGACCGCGACCGACGCCGTCATCGCACGACGGCCAAAAATCAATTGCTGAGGTGGCAAAGCCGTGCTCCAATCGACTTGCATGCCTCGCCAGGTCGGTTCCGGAATTTGGCTGTACCCCGGCTTCGACAGGCTAAGTTGCTTCTTTCCCAACCGCACCTGCAAGCGCTGCGGCGTCGTGCCCCCAGCGCGAAACCGCGCCACCACCAATTCCACCTCGGTATCGGCCGGCTGCCGACTGAGTTCGCGGAACAACGCCTGAGCCCCATCGGTCGGCACGCCTTGCACCGACAGGATCACATCTCCGGCATCCAAACCTGCTCGACTTCCCGGCAGTCCAGGCACGACGCTCAGGATACTTGCACCACGGCCCGAGGGTGTATCCCCCGGTTCGACCCCCAAAAATCCAAACGCTGGCAGACGCCCATCCAGCAGGCTTTCGATCGTTTTCTTGCTGGCCGCATCAATCGGCATCGCGTAACCGGCAGCTTGGTCATAGCCCGCTACCGACGCCAGCGACGTAGTGAGACCCACCATCCGTCCCTGCAGATCGATCAAGGCCCCTCCACTGGTTCCCAGATTCAGCCGCGCATCGGTTTGCAACAAAGTCCCGAACTCTGCCAACGCTTGCCGCTCCTGCGGTGCCTCGGTCGGCTCCTGCTCTCGGGGTCGCGCCGAACGCTGCCGGTTGGAGATGATCCCCCATGCCGCGCTGGGTTGGCCATCACGGGCGATCGCGTACGGATTACCCAGCGAAATCACAACTCGGCCGCGTTTCAGTTTTGACGCATCCCCCAACGGTATCGGCGGCAAACCTCGCGCTTCGATTTTCAGGACCGCCAGATCGGTCCAGGGATCTCCCGCTTTGACCTCCGCCCCCCAACGCTCCACACGTGCCTTGGCGCTGCGACCTTTCCACCATACGTAGTAGTCGTTGCGTTGCGGATCATCCAGCGCATGATAACAGGTCAGAATATGGCCTTCGGCTGACAGGATCACTCCCGACGCGAAATGCGCGGGGATATAGTTCGGGTCGGTCGGGTCAACCGCCGCCTGTTCCAGCGTGGGCACATTGAACTGAAATTCCGCTGCCATGTTGACCGCACCATCCCGCGGGACGCGCGCGATCGCGACGACCGAGGGTGCCGCCTTTTCGATCGCATTGACAATGGTTTGCTCCATCGCTGCAACCATTGCAAAACCCTCGCTACTGTCCTGTTGGGCTTGGTCCTGGGCAACCACCCCACCACAGACGCACGCCAGCCAACCTAGCCAAAGGGTCGCTGGCGTCGCAAGCGGAATCATACTCAGCACGCGACCTGACAGCAGATCCCAACCCCTGCCCGCATGTCCGGTTGGTTCAGATGATTTCGGCGGTTGCAACGGTGCGACCATGGCTGATTGAATCCCCTGCGAAAAGACCCATCGTCCGCTTGGCCAATGCTTTCAGGCATCGGCCAGGACCGCGGCGACTGCTTGGCATAAACGAGGCAAATTCTCCGCAGTCATCCCTGCAACGTTGATCCGCCCACTACCTACAATGTACACCGCATGCTCGGAACGCAACCGATCAACTTGCAGTGGATTTAGGCCGCTAAACGAAAACATTCCGCGTTGCTGCAGCAAAAACGAAAAATCACGGTCGACACCACTAGCGGCCATCTGGTCGACAAACTGCTGACGCATGTGCCTGATCCGCTGTCGCATTTCGGCTAACTCCAAACGCCACTGCGCGGATAATTCGGGATCGCCCGCAATCGTGGTTACCAGCGCGGCCCCATGCTGTGGCGGATTGCTGTAGTTGGCGCGCACCAGACATTTTAACTGACTCATGCAAGCCGTCGCGGACGCCTGGTCGGCCGCAACCAACGTCATCGCCCCGACCCGCTCGCCGTACAAGCCGAAATTTTTTGAAAACGAACTGCAGACAAGCAGTTCTGGACAGTGTCGCAGTACCGTGCGTAAGCCTTCTGCATCTTCCTCCAACCCTGCGCCAAAGCCCTGGTACGCAAAATCGAGGATCGGCAACAAGCGTCGCCGGGCCAGGAGTTCGCCAAGCTGTTGCCACTGCTGCGGCGTGGGATCCACTCCGGTGGGATTGTGACAACAGGCATGCAGCAAGACCGCGTCACCGGGGATCGTCTGCGAATCAAGATCATCACACAGCCCAGCGAAATCCAACCCGGTGCGATTCTGGTTCACGTAACGGTAGGGAACCGTGGCAAGACCAGCCGCATTAAAAATCGCATGGTGGTTCGCCCACGTCGGATTGGACACGAACACCCGACTACCCGCAAACTGCGTCGCCACGAATTCGGCCGCCAAACGTACCCCTCCGGTCCCGCCCGGCGTCTGCAGCACCGCCAGATGCTCGCGGTTGACTGCTTCGCCGAACAGGAGCTGGACGACAAACCTGCGGTAGGCAGTCAACCCTTCGATGCCCAAATAGGATTTACTGGACTGCTCGGCCAACCATTTCTGCTCGGCCGCTCGCACACATTGCAGAATCGGCGTCTCACCGGAATCGTCTCGATAAACCCCGACGCTGAGGTTGATCTTTTCAGGCCGCTGATCTTGCTGAAATGCTTCGTTCAGTCCCAAAATGGCGTCCGGTGGTGCGGTAGATATCGTTTCAAACATGGACCTTGCTGCCGATAAAAAACGAAACGTGGGATGCTCGTGAAATACGACGAAAAAGACGGAAACGACAAAATCGTAATCGCAACCGGTGTCAATGACGAGGCGGCAAAGTAAATGCGGCAAGCCGATTACATTGTCGTCGGTGCGGGTTCAACGGGTTGCGTGGCCGCCCGGAGGTTGGCCGAACGCGGCTTTTCCGTCTGTCTGATCGAAGCCGGTTCGCTGACCGCCGGGGACGCTCCCGCAGTCCGTCGCCCCGCCTTGTACCCGCGTTTGTTTCACAGCCCCCTTGATGGAGGTTTGGCGACCATCCCACAGTCGGCGCTGGCTGGTCGCCGCTTGCACCAGCCGCGCGGCCGCGGGTTCGGGGGCAGTACCCTGATGAACGCCATGATTTGGCTCCCCCCGCGGCGGGCTGATCTTGCACGACTGTACCACCAGGGTGGTAAGGCTTGGCAGCCCGAAGCGGTGCAGGCGGCCATGGCGGAGGTCACCGCCTGGGTGCGCCCCGAAGCGCCGCGGTGGATTTCGCCACTGGTGCAAGCATGTATCGGGGCGCTGCAAGCCGCCGAGCTCCAGGTCCAACCCTACCAACGCATGAATCACGATGGCGTCCGCCGCACCGCTGGCGACCTGCTGCATCAGTCAGCAGCAGCGTTTCGAGTGCAACCGGTCACCGGTTTTGTTGACCGACTGGAAATCGATGGAAACCAAGTCACCGGGGTTCGACTGTGCGGAGATGGCCGATCGGGTCCAGTCGTTTGGGCCCGCCAAGCCGTGATCCTGACGGCGGGCGCATTGCATACCCCCGCGATCCTGATTCGCAGCGGAATCGGGCCCCAACAGGTTTTCGATGCGCTGGAAGTATCCGAGATCCGGAACTGCCCGGCGGTGGGACAAAACCTGCAAGACCATCTGGTGATTCCGCTGATCTACGCCGCACCCGACTACCAGCCCTTTAATCTGCCGAATCAGGTTCCCCAGATCGCGCGGTGGCAGCATCTGCATAGCGGTCCGGTGTGCTGTAACCTGGCGGAGGCAGGCGGCTTTCTCGACGTGGACGAACCCGGCACCGCAAGCTGCTACCCGCTGCAATGGTTCCTAACTCCAACGCATTACCTGCGGTATCCACACCCTACTGCGGAAGGCTCGCTGACCGTCGGAATCGTGCTCAGCCATCCCACCTCCCGAGGCCAATTGACAGTTGCTCCGTGCAGCGACCGCACCGGCACGCAAACGCTGCTGGATCCCCGCTACCTTTCCACAGCGGATGACCTAGCACGATCCCTCGCCGCAGTTTCGCACGGCAGGAAGCTTGCCGCGATCCTTGCCAGCAGTCGCATCATTGGCCGGGAACAAAGCCCCGGGCTGGCTCGCAGTTCGACAACCGCATTGCAGCGGTACGTGCAGCGTTACGCGCAGACCCTCTATCACCCGGTCGGCTCATGTGCTTGGGGAAACTCGGCCAACAGCGTCTTAACGCCTCAGTTAACCTTACGCGAACTGGAAGGCTGCCATATCTGGGACGCATCGATCTTACCCTTCGCCCCCGCCGCGAATCCCAACGCCTTGCTGATGGCGATTGCCTACCTGTTTGCCAGCAGGATTTGATCGCCAATCCCGCAGTCAGCCCGCAACGCGCGGAATCAAGGCTATCGGAGCCACCCCGAAAACATCTTGCGCGGACATCGATCAACGCTTGGCGGAAGGGATCACCGCTTGCTCGCTGCGCGCGTAAACCAAGCGGCACTGCTCCGCGTAGGCCTCCCGAACTTCCGGCTGCACTTGAGGCAGCCGGCCAGCCAAATCTACCATTCCACGCGGGTTCTCTTTAGCCGCACGTGAAACCTGTCCGATGAACCGGGCGGTTTCGGCAAAGTTGTTATCCGCGCTCTTCCCGATCATACCGCTGAAAGTCCTCATGACTAAATCGGCCCCCGCGCTATCCAACTGTACGAAACAATCCAACCACCCCACCACCATCGTGCCACCATCCGCCACAGGTTCAAACCGGCTGTGCAACACAAATAACCCGCGCCCCGTTATCGGCTTGGTGAGTAACGGACCCGAGTATTCACCTTCGGCCAGAAAGACATGCAGATGCCGATCACCGTAGATCAAATCGATATCGCACTGCGTCCCAGCCTGATCATCCGATTCCAAATGAAAGGGTGCGGTCCGTTGAACCTGCACCTTGGTGATGCCCATGATTTCCCAAGTACCCACCAATATTTCCGGATGACGCACCAGGAACAGAAACATCTCCCCATCACATTCGATCTGCTGGCGCGGCAAACGCCGAAACATCGTCGGGGCCGCGGCTACATTGCGAATCCGCTGTTGCGCCTCAGGCAACAGCCGCCCCCAGGGAATGGTCTCCAACGCCTGCTGCCGCGCTTGCGGACTCGTGTCGAACCCGTTCCCCTTGGGAGACTCCCCTTTGGCAATCGATCCCGTCACCAAAGACAGTTGCCAGCCAATAGCCACAAGAACCACAAGCAAACCGGTGTGTGCTGGCATCCGTTTCCCTCGGGTCCGAGATCGTAAGGGCGAGCGGCAAATATTAACCCGCCTGTGTTGTATTTCGGCCTCCCGCAACCCCTAAAAAAAGAAAAACTGACGCGACCCGACCAGAATTCAGGTCATCATCCTGCTAGCGTTTGCCGCAGAAACTACCAGGAAATTGCGAAAAAAAATTCAACAGCCGTTGACCCACAATTCCGACCGCGATAAATTCTGACGCTCCAGCACGGGTCAATCCCGCAGTTCCTCCGCGTCGCTTGTGGTTTTTTTCGCAAGCTTCTTAGTTTGTTTCGCTGTGATCGCAGCAAGCATACCTGAGTGCTCCCGAGAAGCTGCTGCATGTTTTTGTGTGCTGATCGTTTTTCTCCTTTGGGTAATTTACTGTGTCTGCCGGTATTAACGAAGTTATTCGCATTCGCATGGAAGCCTACGATCATTCGATCCTGGACCAAAGTGCGCAGGATATCGTTGACACGGTAAAACGCACCCACAGTGAGGTACATGGTCCTATTCCGTTGCCGACACGCGTGGAAAAGTACACCGTGTTGTCCAGTCCTTTTGTAAACAAGAAGGCCAGGCAGCAATTTGAGATTCGGACTCACAAACGGTTGATTGATATTGTCTCGGCGACTGCAAAGACGATCGAGGCGTTGAATAAGCTAAGTTTGCCCGCTGGCGTGGACATTAAGATCAAGGCGACCACTGGAAAGAGCTGATTAATTTCAGTTCACCGGTCCGGGTCTCGAAGATTCAAGCCCAGATGGGTGCGTAATTTTGGTTCGTAGTCGCTGCGTGGGCGATTGCGAAAAGAGTTTTGGAAGATTTGAAGCAACGCAATCGGTATTCCAATTGAAACGGAAGCCGTTCCGATAACCACCTGACACCATTTCACTCGGGCTGGTTCGGAAGGCGAAACGCTACATAACCTCACAATCAAGGGCGCGTGTTATGACACGGGGAATCCTCGGCCGCAAAGTCGGGATGACGCAAGTCTTCTTGGACGACGGGACCGTCGTGCCTGTTACGGTAATCAAGGCAGGGCCTTGTCCCGTGCTGCAGGTACGCACTCACGATCGTGATGGGTATGAGGCAGTGCAGTTGGGTTATGAGGACAAACCGCGTCGGCTGGCCGCACGTAGCGAGCGGGGCCATGTGGCGAACCTGGATAGCAAGCGTCAAAAGTCGCGTGCGGCCGCACAGGCGGTTCCCAAGGCGGATTGCGAACCACAGCGTTTTATCCGAGAATTCCGGGGCAACTCGGATCTTGAGGTTGGTCAGCAGGTCACCGTTGATATTTTTGCTGACATTTCTGCCGTGGATGTGACCGGTGTTAGCAAAGGGCGTGGTTTTGCTGGTGTGATGAAGCGTCACAATTTCAGCGGGCAGCGTGCTTCCCACGGTGTCAAGAAAGTCCACCGCCATGCTGGGGGTACTGGATGCAGTGCATCCCCAAGTCGCGTTTTCAAGGGCCGAAAGATGTCCGGTCAGTATGGGAACGCCAATGTGACGACGCGGAATCTTAAAGTCGTCAAGGTTGACACGGAAAACAATTTGCTGCTCGTTGGCGGTTCGGTCCCGGGACCCAGTGGCGGGTTCGTGACGATTCGTGAAACGAATATGGTCTGATGTTTCGGATAGCAAGGGCCTGTCCAAGCGGGCATGAAGGGTATCTTTGATGGTTAATTTGACAATTTACAACGCCGCCGGGGACGACGTCGGCAAATACGAGATTGATCCTCAGGCGATCGCGCCCAAAATCAATAAGCAATTGCTGCATGACGTTGTCGTCATGTACCAGGCAAATCTACGTCAGGGCTCGCACTGTGCTAAGACGCGCGGTGAGGTCTCCGGCAGCACTAAGAAGCTGTATCGTCAAAAGGGCACCGGAAACGCTCGGGCTGGCAGTAAAAGGACGAATATTCGTCGCGGCGGTGGTGTCGCCAAGACCATTCGTCCTCGCGATTATAGTTATCGATTACCCAAGAAGGCGATTCGTTTGGCCACACGGATGGCGATTGCGGGCAAGATCTTGGATGGTCAAGTCTATGTTATTGACAGACTGGAGTTTTCCGAGCCCAAGACAAAGCAGATGGTGAGCATCTTGAAGGCATTGGGTTTGGACTCTTCAACGGCATTGATCACGACCGCGGCCGTGGATCCTATGGTTTACCGAAGCGCACGGAACATCGCGGGAGTCGCGGTCACGCCGGTCAGGGATCTGAACGCCTTGGCCCTGCTGAAGCCCAAGGCCCTGCTGGTGACCAAGGAGGCTTTGGACAAGATTAAAGATGGTACGTTTGCTGCCTCAGGCACCGCGTCCGAAGTCGCTGATGAACAGGGAGTCGCATAATGAGCCGTATTCAACCCCCCTCACCCACCGAAGGTGGGCTTGTATTGGAGCCGCACCAGGTTTTGTTGCGGCCGTTGGTGACTGAAAAAGGGGTCCATCGGGCCGCGAGGAACAACCAGTACGCGTTTGAAATCCACCGCGATGCCTCCAAGCATGACGTCAGGCGAGCAGTCGAAGTCTTGTTTGACGTAAAAGTCGAGAAAGTGCGAACGCAGACTCGCAAAGGTAAATCACGACGATTTAAGTTTCGTTTGGGCCAGACCAGTGGCTGGAAAAAGGCAATCGTGTCGCTCCGGGAGGATGATCGTATCGATTTCTTCTAATCAATCGCCAGGGTAGCCCTTGGGGTTGCCACGCAGTCGAACCGATGCTGAAGTGAATCCGATCAATCAGAGAGGTAGAAGTAATGGGAATTCGCATATACAAACCAACGACGAACGGCAGACGAAATGCCTCGGTTAGCGATTTTGCCGAGTTGACTCCGGGGGCAAAGCCCGAGCGTCGCCTGTTGGTACCCAAGCGAAAGACCGGTGGGCGGAATAACCAGGGAAAGATCACCGCGAGGCACCGAGGCGGTGGGCACAAGCAGATGTACCGCATCATTGATTTTCGTCGTACCAAGGACGGGATCACGGCGAAGGTCGATTCCATTCAATACGACCCAAATCGGTCGGCACGGATTGCTTTACTGGTGTATTCCGATGGTGAAAAACGTTACGTCGTAGCGCCAGATCACTTGAAAGCGGGCGATCAAGTGATGAACGGTCCGGATGCGCCGGGGAAGGTTGGCGACTGCATGCCGCTGAAGAACATCCCCGTCGGTAGCAAAGTTTGCTGCGTTGAATTGCAGCCAGGCGGTGGTGCATCGATGTGTCGATCGGCGGGCACGGAGGCATTATTGATGGCTCGCGAAGCCGAATGGGCGCAGTTGGCGTTGCCCAGCGGCGAAATTCGACGTGTCCCGTCGGCTTGTCGCGCTACGGTCGGGCAGGTCGGCAATCCCGACCATAACAAGGTCGTGCTAGGAAAAGCGGGACGCAGTCGCTGGCTTGGTCGGCGTCCCCACGTCCGCGGTACCGCGATGAACCCAATCGACCATCCGCACGGCGGTGGTGAGGGTCGGACCAAAGGCGGACGGCATCCGGTCAGTCCGCAGGGTAAAAGTGCGAAGGGCGGGTCGACTCGCCAGCGACGGAAGCCGAGCAACAGTGCGATCGTCAGACGTCGAAAGAGCCGGCGTTACGGTCAGTTGAAATTGGTGAATTAGTCCGTACGGGCATAACTTTATTTATGTTTCTTAGAGACGAATTAGTAATATGAGCCGTAGTGCCAAAAAAGGTCCCCACGTAGATCCCAAATTGTTTTTCAAGGTTCAAAAGCAATTGGAATCTGGAAAGAAAGAACCGATTAAAACTTGGGCGCGGTCCTGCACCGTCGTTCCTGAGTTTGTCAATATGACCTTCATGGTTCATGACGGACGTAAGCATGTCAAGGTATTGATT
Source organism: Roseimaritima sp. (assembly GCA_007124075.1). Lineage (GTDB taxonomy): Bacteria > Planctomycetota > Planctomycetia > Pirellulales > Pirellulaceae > Roseimaritima. Next base: position 36 of record SLFV01000173.1, on the reverse strand, counting down.
TCCGAGGATATGGTCGGACATAAGTTGGGTGAGTTT
>SLFV01000227.1 GCA_007124075.1 Roseimaritima sp. | reverse complement strand
CCGACGGAGATGTGTGTCCTGGCTGGCGGGAAAGATATGAACAGCCAGTTGCGGCAACTCGAAAATGGTGTGCAGATCGTTGTGGGGACACCCGGTAGAATCCACGATCACATCCAGCGCAACACGTTGCGTACCCAAAGCATTTGGTGCGTCGTGTTGGACGAAGCGGATCGCATGCTGGATGTTGGATTTCGTCCGCAAATCGAGCGAATTTTGAGACGTTGTCCGCGCGAACGGCAAACGATTTTGATGTCCGCAACGCTTTCCCCCACCGTCAGGCGGCTGGCGGAATCGTACATGTACAAACCGCACATTATCGACTGCAGTAAAAACGAGATGTCAGTCGATACGATTGAGCAGCGGTATTTCACCGTCGCGGAGGATCGCAAACTGCCACTGTTGTTGAAGTTGCTGGAACGAGAGCAACCCGAACAGGTGATTATTTTTTGTCGCACCAAACGTGGAACGGACCGTCTGCAGCGGAGGCTTGCGGAAAGATTTCCTCAGGTGGGGTGTATTCACGGCGACATGCAGCAACGCGAGCGAGATCGCGTCATGCAAGCCGTCAGGGATCGAAAGATTAATGCCTTAGTTGCCACCGATGTCGTGGGGCGGGGTATTGATATTAGCACTGTTTCGCACATCATCAACTTTGACATTCCGCAGGACACGGACGACTACGTTCATCGGGTTGGCCGCACAGGCCGGATGGGGAGGGACGGCCTAGCGTTTACGTTTATCGTCCCGGGCGATGGGGAGTTTTTGACATTGATCGAACAACGCATCAATAAAGAGCTGATTCGTGATGAAATCGTGGGATTTGAAGGCGTTCCCCCGGTCCCGTCGGGAAACAGGGTGACCAACCAACCGGAGGAAGATTCGCCCAAACGAAAGCGTTTGAATCCGATGAACCGCAAACGGTTGAAACGTCGATGACCGTCGACGCGCCCTTTGCCGGCCGGATGAATGCGTTACGGAGCAAATTCGCGGACCTACAGGTTGATGCCTTGCTGGTTTCCGCGGAAGTTAATGTCCGCTATTTGAGCGGTTTTACCGGCGACAGTTCCTATCTGTTAATTTCAACCGACGACGCATGGATGATTAGCGATCGGCGTTATGAAAACCAGCTTCAGCGGCAGTGCCCGCAACTTTCGGTTTGGATCCGAGGCCCAGAGCGAACGACGTTGGACTTGGTTGCTGAGGCGATCGCCAGCTTGCCGGGCGATTGTCAGCGACTTGGGCTGGAGTCCGAACGTGTGTCTTGGCGGATGCAGCAGCAACTGGCGGGGCTGATTCACCCTCGCAGCTTGGTAGCCACCGAGCAGGTTGTTGAGCAATTGCGAGCGATCAAGGACGAAGGCGAAATTGCGAGCCTGCGACGCGCGGTATCGATCGCGGAGCAGAGTTTTCTAGCCGTCAAGGAAGAGTTGGCTTGTGACTGTAGTGAGCGGGAGCTGGCGTTCGCGCTGGAATCAAATATTCGCAGTTTGGGGGGTGATGGATGTGGGTTTGCCCCGATCGTTGCCTGTGATGCACATTCAGCCCTTCCGCACGCTCAGCCTGGGCAGCGAACACTGGGGCAATCCCGCGTGCTATTGATCGACTGGGGAGCGGTTTTTGGCGGCTACACCAGCGACATCACGCGAACACTGCACGTAGGCGCTGCAAGCGAGCGGTTCGGCAAGGTTTATGCACTTGTACTGGAAGCCCAGCGGGTGGCGATCGAGGCGATGCGACCTGGGATCGCGTTGGCGGACATTGATCGAATCGCGCGCGAGAAAATCGCGAAGGCTGGCCTGGGCAACTATTTTGGTCATGGCCTGGGGCACGGTATCGGCTTGGAGATTCACGAGGTCACCCGCTTGTCGGCAATTGCCTCGGGCTGCCTGGAAGCAGGGATGGTGTTGACCGTGGAGCCGGGGGTCTATTTGCCAGAGGAGTTTGGGGTTCGCATTGAAGATGACATCCTGGTCACGCAAACTGGGCACGAAGTGTTGTCGCAGCTTCCAAAGGGCCTCGAAGAAACCGCGATTTTTTTGTAAAACTTGTCAATCGTAATTGGTCTTTCCTTCAATTTGACACAACGAGCCAGCGTCGTATGAGCAAAGGCGGAACCCCCCAGTCGGGCAGCGTGTTTGAAATCGGTCGTTTAAGAACATTAATCGAGCTGATGGAAGAGCATGATCTTGCGGAAATTGAGCTTCAGCAGGATTCCGAGCGAATCAGCCTGAAGCGCGCTGGCACCTCCCCCCTGACGATGCCTACGGGCACAGCCGGGGCGGCACCCATTCCAGCGGCACCGGTTGCATCCCCCACCACTGTGGCGGGTGATGGCCCCAATATCGTTACCATCAATTCACCGATGGTCGGCACGTTCTATGCTCGGCCCAAACCCGATGCCTCTCCCTTCGTCTCGGTCGGTTCGGCCGTCTCGCAGGAAACTGTGGTTTGTATCGTCGAGGCGATGAAGGTGTTCAATGAAATACCTGCGGAAGTTAATGGAAAAATCGTAGCGGTCTTGGTCGAAGACGGTCAGCCGGTCGATTTTGACAAGCCGTTGTTCAAAGTTGACACCTCGGGTTCGTAGATGATCGATAGCGCGAACCTTTTCAAGGCAACCCCTTCTTACTCCTGACATTCATGTACAACCGAATCTTGATCGCTAATCGTGGCGAAATAGCACTCCGTGTCATCCGGGCTTGCCGTGAATTGGGGATTCAATCCGTCGCGGTTTACAGTCAAGCTGATGCTGATTCGGCTCATGTTCGCTTTGCTGACGAAGCGTATTGCATCGGGCCGTCACGTAGTGCGGACAGTTATTTGCGGATCGATCGCATCATCAGTGCCGCGGAATTAGGAAACGTTGACGCGATTCATCCCGGTTACGGTTTCCTAGCGGAGAATTCGCACTTCAACGATGTTTGTCGCAGTTGCGAGATTGATTTCATTGGACCAACCCCCCAAGCCATGGATCGGCTGGGAGACAAGAACGCCGCGCGCGAACTTGCGATTGCTGCGGGGGTACCCGTCGTTCCAGGAAGCGATGGTCTGATTGAATCGGAAGACGAAGCCGTCCGTGTGGCCAAGGAAATTGGATTTCCGGTTTTGATCAAAGCGACCGCTGGTGGGGGCGGTAAAGGGATGCGAGTTGCCGCAAATGAACTGGTCCTAAAAACCGCCTTGCAGCAGGCACAAACGGAAGCTCAAGCGGCGTTTGGCAATGGCGCGGTATATCTGGAGAAGTACATTGAAAAGCCGCGTCACATTGAGGTTCAGATCCTCGCTGACCACCATGGCAATATCGTCCACTGCCACGAGCGGGACTGCAGTGTACAACGTCGTCACCAGAAATTGATTGAGGAAGCCCCCAGTCCGTCGTTACCCACGGATAAACGGCTCGCCATCTGCGAGGCTGCGGTAAAGATGTGCAAAGCTGCGGAGTACACCAATGCGGGGACCGTTGAGTTTATTGTTGACAAGAATTTCAATTTCTATCTCATCGAGGTCAATGCTCGAATCCAGGTCGAACATCCCGTAACGGAGATGATTACGGGAATTGATCTCATCAAGCAGCAGATCTTGATTGCTGCCGGAGAAAATTTATCCCTTTCCCAGGATCAAATCCCTTGCATCGGCGCGGCGATCGAATGTCGGATTAATGCGGAAAACCCTGATCGAAATTTCCAACCGCATCCCGGTAAGATCCAATCGATGTTTGCTCCTGGTGGGTTGGGAGTTCGCTTCGACTCCCACGCTTACGCTGGCTACAACGTTTCACCCTACTACGACTCGATGATCGGCAAATTGATCGTGCATCGGCCAACTCGCGAACAAGCCATCGCAACGATGAGGCGGGCACTGAGCGAATTGTCGATCCAGGGAATCAGCACCACGGCGGCTTTCCATGATCGCGTCTTGCAGCATCCGGAATTTCTGCAAGGGGCATGCGACACGACCTTCGTCGATCGCGAATTCAACGCTTGATCTTTGGGACGCTAGGGGTTTTCGGACCCGGCGATTCTATTTTGTAAGCTGAAAATGAAGATACTGCACCACCGCTCGCTTTAGCTGGGGGCTTAGGTAGGTGGAAATATGACCGCCACCGGAAAGCGTTAAATATTCACTACAGACCCCCGCATCCTGTTGCCGTTGAAATAACTGCCGCGACGAGGAGTAGGGAACAATCAGATCGCGATCGCCGTGAACATACAGTGTCGGCACATCTCCCGCAGAAACAAAGGAGGCCGGCGAGGCTGCTGCGTAGCGCTGCGGAAATTGCTTCCGCGATCCCCCGAGGAAATAAGCGAGCGTCTGGTTATCGGCTGGCATTTCGCGAAAGTCGCAGGGTGGGGCACCCGCCACGATCGCCCGGACGCTGGGGAGTTTCCGCCAGCGAGGGTCGTCTGCCGCCCAAGCGCTCGCTAGCCGTTGTTGTGCAATGGGCTGATCATTCAACGTGCCAAGCAAGCAGGCCATGTGAGCGCCTGCCGAGTAGCCGAACATGCCAATCCGCTGGGGGGCAAGGTCGTACTTGACTGCGTTGTCAGCGACCCAGCAGAGGGCGTCACGAAGATCGTCCATTTGCGCCGGAAAACGGTGTTCTGGGGCTAGGCGATAATTGATGGCCAGCGACGCGATTCCCATTTTCGCCAATTCGAAGCTGAAGCGTGAAATATTCCATTTGTCCCCAGCACGCCATGCTCCACCATGGACGACAATCACGATCGGATAACCTGCTTCGGCATGATCGGTCGGCAGGTACATGTCCGCTGTCTGGGGGGCATTAGTTCTGGCGGTATAGGGTATGTCGCGACGAATCCTCCCCCCGTTACCGTTGATCCAGAGCGAACCGTCGCTAGCTTGCCCCGCCTGCAATCGAACCCCCGCGGGGTGATCGTCGCCTGCAGCATCTTGGACGCAGCAGCCAAGCAGAAAAAGATTGACGCTGTATAACGTCAATAAGATACTTCGCGGTTTGTGGGGAAGCAGAAACACGAGCTGGCCCTGTTGGTTTTTAGTGTTGTTGATTAAAAACTGTATCTTGCGTACAAATTTATGTTGCGGCGCGGGGCAGGCTACCAGGTCATTTTTTATAGTCCAATGAGAGAAAGCGAGCTTATGACACCGCAGGAACGAGCGGAGGCGTTGGGGATTTCATTTCAAAGCCAGGAGCCAGCCTACCTTGCAATGGTCGTCAAGTCTGGCAAGCAATTGCTAACTTCGGGCCATGTCAGTGATCTCAAAGGCAAGCTTGGGGATGATCTTGGCGTTTCGGAGGGACAGCAGGCTGCACGTCAATGTGCGGTGAAAATTCTGCAGTCGGTGTGGAACTTTCACGGCACATTAAATGGCCTGCGGGTGTTGAAAGTCTTAGGATGTGTGAATTCGTCCCAGGATTTTCAGGAGCAGCATTTGGTGATCAACGGCTGTAGTGACCTATTGCATGAAATCTTCGGGAAAACCACCGACGGTTATCACGCTCGCAGTGCATTGGGATTTGCTCAACTCCCCACAGGGGTCGCCGTGGAGGTGGAAGCGATTTTCGAGATGATCGACTAGCGAGTTGGTGACAGGGTTACGGGATGATCATGGGTTTCATTCCCCATTATCGATTCCCGGCGATGGGGATGCTTCGCTTGGTGGTTTTTCGCCAAGTAGGAACTTGTTTTCGCGCAAGTAGTGAAAGACCTCTGCCGCCAGTTCCCTTGGGGTGCGGCCGTCACCTGCTGCAAGGCGGATTTCAGGGGCTTCCGGAGCTTCATAGGGGTCGCTGATTCCGGTGAAATGAGGGATCAGTCCGGCTCTGGCTTTTTGATACAGCCCCTTCGGGTCTCGCTGTTCGCAAATCGCCAAGGGTGTATCCACAAAAACTTCCACAAAATCGGTTATGCGGCCTTGCGCCTGCAGCCACTCGCGAACGCGTAAACGGTCTCGGCGGTAAGGGCTGACAAATGCCGTAAGGGTGATCAGTCCCGCCGCAGCAAATAACTGGGCGACCGAACCGATACGACGGATATTCTCTTCGCGGTCTTCGGGGGCAAAGCCCAGCCCGAAGCGCTGGGCCAGTTCCTGCCCGTATTCTTCCGCTAGGACCGTTGCGGGCGCGCACAACCCATGGCGAATGTTGTCGCCATCGAGCAGGTAAGACTTAACGCCCGCTTGAAACAGTTGCTGATCCAAGGCGTTCGCAATTGTGCTTTTCCCGCAGCCACTAAGCCCCGTAAACCAGACCACGCAGCCGCGTTGCCCTAGTAATTTTTCGCGTTCGCCCCGCGAGACAACATGATCGTGCCAAACAATCTGTGGCCTCGAAGCATCCGGAGTGGAGGAGTCAGTAGCCATGAAACGTCTGCGATCCAGGTCGTAAAAGAAGGTTTTTTGCCAGCGACGGTGCGTCTGTGGGGCTGAATCATAATGAATTTCCCAGGGAAATGACAGTCGGAATCGGAGGCGGATGAATGCCGTCGCGATGGAGGGGGCCCCCTAGGCTGACGTTTCTCGCAGTGGCACGTAAGCCGATAGTTCGATTGTTCGGGTGGGTGTCCATTTTTACGTCGAAATGGGGGGGTGGCAAAATTTGCGAGTGCCGAGCATTGGAGTTATTGGTACAATTCGCATGTCCGCGGTAGCGGAGCTGTCCGTCGGGGATGGTGAGGCCAGGTTGGCTTGCGGAACCTCCTGAAGCGGAAGGGGTTTCAGCATAACGGGCGTCGCTTTACGCACAGAATCGCATAGGCAAATGAACTTTCATCACAAACGACTAATCGTTGGAGTAATCGCCGTACTGGGCGGTTTCTCGCTTTCAGAGGCTTTTGGTCAGACCGATGCGGAGCAGGAGCGTTTGTATCACGCGCGGATTGTTCCTTTCTTTAAGCAGTTTTGTGTTGAATGTCACAACGCGGAGGACGCCGAAGCCGATCTGAATTTGCTTCGCTACCAGGAGTCTTCAAATGTTCAGGAGGAGTTCGCGTTGTGGGAGCGAATGTTGCGCGTGATTCAGGAGCGAGAGATGCCGCCCGCCGATCAACCGCAACCCGACCCGGAAACGGTTGCTCGCGTCAGCGCCGCAATTCGCGCCGAGCTGGAGTCTTTTGATTGCTCTGGGCCACAACCGCCCGGCCGGGTTACCATTCGTCGGCTGAATCGCAATGAGTACAACAATACGATTCGCGATCTGTTAGGAGTCGAATTCCGGCCAGCGGATGACTTTCCCTCGGATGATGTTGGCTATGGATTTGACAACATTGCGGACGTGTTGTCGATGTCGCCGATTCTGCTGGAGAAGTATCTGCAAGCTGCGGAGTCAATCGTGCTGCAGGTATTCGCCGATCCTCTGAGCCGGGAGATAGTTGAGCGTGATTCGGCCTTGCCAGATGGGCGTGGCCGCAGCAGTCGAGATGGTTTAGCGAAGGATATTCGCAGATTAGCCAATCGCGCATTCCGTCGACCGATCACCGAACAGGAGCTGGAAAAACTGATGCAATTGGCTGACCGGGCAGTGGAATCTCGGGACACAGAACGTCGCCGGAATCGTGACGCATCAGGAACACCGCGTGAAGTGGGGCAGGCGTGGGAGAATTCCTCGCTGCAAACTGCGATGCTAGCAATCCTGACATCTCCCCATTTTTTATTTCGGATTGAAAACGACCAATCCTATCAGCGGAACGAACCAAACCGAATAGACGCCTCGTTGCAGTCTCGCCCCTTAAACGATTATGAAGTTGCGACGCGTCTGTCCTATTTCTTGTGGAGCAGCATGCCTGACGAACGGTTATTCCAAGTAGCCGTTTCCGGGACCTTGCGGGATCCTGCCGTTTTGGCCTCTGAGGTTCAACGTATGCTGGCTGATCCGAAAGCAAGGGCACTGGTGGATCATTTTGCAGGGCAGTGGTTGCAGTTGCGTGATGTGGACGTATTGTCACCCGATCCTGAGAAATATCCTGAATTTGACGAGGAGTTACGAGCAGCGATGCGGGCGGAGACCGAACAGTTTTTCAGTTCGGTGATGCGGGAAGACCGCAGTGTGCTTGATTTCTTGCAGGCTGATGAGTCGTTCATCAACGAGCGTTTAGCGCGGCATTATGGGATGGAAGGGGTGCGGGGGCAGGAATTTCAGCGTGTTGAATTGCCCTCGCAGCGTCGTGGTATTCTGACACACGCCAGCGTCCTGATGCTGACATCCAACCCCACCCGCACGTCGCCGGTGAAACGAGGACAGTGGATTTTGACCAACATTCTGGGCGAGCCTCCGCCACCGGCTCCCGCAGGGGTAGAGGAACTGGATGAATCAGCGGAAACGCTGGGATCGCTCCGCGAGCGGATGGAACAGCATCGCAGCAATGTCGCCTGTGCGGTTTGCCATCGTCAAATGGATGCGCTCGGTTTCGGTCTTGAAAATTTTGACGGGATCGGGGCGTGGCGTGACTTGGACGGCAGGTTCCCGATCGATCCTTCGGGTGAATTGCCTGGCAACCAAACCTTTTCGGGACCCGCGGAGTTGATGCAAGTTTTGTCCGGTAGCCGTCGGGAGGCATTTTGCCGTTGTCTTACCGAGAAATTTTTGACCTACGCGCTCGGACGCGGACTTGGCCCGCAAGATCGTTGTGCGGTAAACCAAATTTTGGAACAATTGGAAGCGGAGTCTTTCCGGTTCAGTGCGTTGGTAACCGCGATCGTTAGCAGCGATCCATTTCTTTATCGCCAGTTGGCAGGAGAAGAGTGATGTCCGAGCAGAAAAATCTTTCTCGACGAACGGTATTACGTGGGCTGGGCGTCGCGATGGGGTTGCCTGCGTTTGAAACGCTCCGTCCTCAATTGACCTTCGCGGCGACTCCCGTGGCGGATTCGAGCACCCCAAAACGGATGGCCGCCATTTTTGTACCCAATGGGGTGCATCTGCCGGACTGGACACCCAAGCGAGCCGGTTTTGGCTTTGACTTGCCCTACATTCTGGAACCGCTGGCGGGCGTTCGCGATGACATGATGGTGTTGAGCGGTCTGACGCATGATAAGGGGCGTGCCAATGGAGATGGCCCTGGCGACCACGCTCGCAGCGCGTCGGTCTTTTTAACTGGTGCGCAGCCGCGAAAAACCGACGGGGCGAATATTCGTGTCGGTG
>SLFV01000451.1 GCA_007124075.1 Roseimaritima sp. | reverse complement strand
TGTCACGATCATCCGATCGACAGCCGCGTCCAGCAGCATGAATTTTGGACTTTTGCGGCGGTGTTTCACGGTCGTGGCGAAGGTTTGTACTACGAACGACCTGATGGCCGTCAGCGGATTGCGTTGCCAAACATTCCCCACCGTTGGGTCTGGCAGGATCAACCTGCAGTTCCTTCGGAATCAGCGTCCGAAATACCGGTGATCGCAAATTCCAGCGAACTGGCAACACGTTGGATCAGCAGCCCGCAGTTAGCGCGATGGTTTGTTAACCGAGCGTGGACCGCAATTTACGGTCGTCCGCTGACCGGTGCGGCATCGGAACCCGATGCACCGCCGCATTCGGACGTTTTGGCCGAATTGCGTGACTATTTAGCAGACCAATTGCTTGCGGAGGACTTTGACATTGTTGGACTTTTTAGTTGGATTGCCACCGCACCTCCGATGAGGCTGGAGGCGGTGCTGGAACCCTTGTCGGACGAGGCGACGTTTGCGTCACAGCAAGAACTGGCAGCGGCGGACTTCAAGCATCGGGTCTTCGCTGGTTTTGAAAGTCCGCCAAAGCGATTGGATTTTGATGGTTTACTGGCGTTGGCCCAGCAATGGAATGGCGGCACAATCGTTGCCGGGCCCAATGTATTGGCACAGGCCCGCGATGTCGACCTAACCAAGACCGTCGTCGCTCATCCCAGTCATTCTGAACGCGTGCAACGCTGGCTAAGGAGCAGTTTTCCGGCTCCCCGGCAGGACCATGCTGCGTTACCCGCACAGTGGCTGGAATCGATCGACGATTACGACCAACAGGTTTTACATCTTTTTTACGCAGCCGGGTACTGGAAGCCAACCGAAACCCAACTGGGCGGAGCCACGCAACTGAGAGCCACCAGCGAAAGTGACTTTGCTGCCCTGCGGCAATTGTGGTGGATTCTGCGAAACAGCCAGTAGTCGTCGGTAGTATTCATCTTCGGCGGCAGTGGATTGCTGCGAAAACGTTTGCGAACCTGGGAATCACCATTGCTCGGGATTCGAATTACTGCCTAAAACGGGGCGGCAAGGCGCGTGGCGTCGGGCGATTAAAGGTTGTCTCACGACGGTGTCCGGTGGGGTTGGGTTTTGGAAGCCACGTATGCCATTGATGCAGGGCGGCAGCGCCACTTCCAGCGGCACCCCGCCGCCCTGCTGATCGCTGCGTTGGCCGTTGCTTCCGCTGCGCAGGTCGGTTGCAGGCTGCCGCCTTCGATGAAACGCGACGATTTGCGTCGCGACTTGACGCGCAAACAATCGATCGCCAGTCGTGCGGCTGAACACATGGCCGATCAGCGATTGGGGGTCTCCGGTAGCTTGCAAGCATGCGATCAGACGAGGGCCCAAGATTCATTAGCTGACGTCGATTCGATCGTTGATCATGTGTTGCAGGTCAATCATGACCTTGAGGCTTCGGAAGCCTCCTGGAAGGCGGCGATGGAGTTATATCCGCAAGCGGTCAGTTGGGCGGATCCAAACTTTCGTTTTCAGCATGGCCCCACGATATTCGGTCCTGCGCAGGGAGCTCACTTGTGGCGGATGCAGTTTTATCAAGAAGTTCCCTGGCTTGGAAAAACCGGTATTCGTGGTGAAATCGCCGATCGCAAAGCCGATATTGCTCACTTTCGTTGGCGGCAAACCAGGCAGACCCTGATTGCACAAACACGCAAAAGCTGCATCGAACTGGCTCGAGCCGATCAGTTATACCAGCTTTACGAGCGAGATTATCAGCTGGCAAAGGGTCTCTTGAAACCGCCGGAGACCATTGCTCAGGCAAGTTTTCAACTGGAGTCATTGGAATCCGCCGATGCCTACGAAATGGAGATCCTGCAGTTAGAACAAAAACTGGCGGATTACGAGGCCGCTCGACGTCGTTCGCAGGAGCAGCTTAACATTCTTTTGCACCGTGACCTGGACAGTCCGCTGCCGGTACCCGATTTTCCCACGGCTGATTTAGTAATTGACGCAGCAGATGGAGCAGCGAGCGATACGGCGTAGTCCCCAAATGGAGATTGCCAGACGTCAGCGAAAGCAGGCGGAACTGGAGAAGCAATTGGCAGAGAAAGAGTTTTATCCGGACATTAAAGTGGTCGGTCGCTTCGACACGAACGCTTCCAGCATCTGGGCCCCGGAGCGTGTCAACATGCGGCCACAAATGGGTCTTTATTTGGATCCTCCGTTGCGGCAAAGCCGTCGCTGGGCAAAGCTCCGCGAAAAGGAGCATCTGCGACGTCAACGTGACGCCGAAATTGCTTCGATGGACAAGACCGTTCGCAGCGACGTGCGACGAAAAATCGCTGATTTGGAACGTTCGAATGAACGGATCGCGCGTCTGGATCGCGTGATTGCATCGGCAGAACGGCGCGCGGCAACGGTAGAGACCCTGGTCTCTTTCAACAAATCAAGCGTTTCCAATCAGATCGCTGCGGAGCGTGCCGTGCTGAAGTATCAGATGCAGAAAGTGGAAGAGCAGTCCTCGCGGTTGTTGCACATGAACGATTTGGCTGCTATCACCGGAATCTATGCCTGGTCTGGCGATGATCCCCTGGACGAGGCTGCCACCTGGGGAAGCAGCCTACAGTTCCTGCCCGATGCCTCCACCCAGATCATTGACAACCTGCGCAGTTTTCAATCGTTCGGAAGTCGTGAAGGACGGTCCCGACCTGAGTGACGCACGATTCTAAAGCCAGTGGTTTGGCAGCAATAAAAACAAGGATTGGTCCATAGTGGGATTGCTCCCGAATTCGATTTTCGTGAAGGGAATTCTCGTGAAGTACCACGGCATCGGTTACGTTTTCATCTGCCGCTCGCTGAGAACGGGCGTGATCAGAGAGAATAACGAGCAGAACCCGACTTCCCAGATGCGGGCCGCTGCGTTAGACAGTTTGAAAAATCGTTTGCCCCGCAGTCGCATTGGAAAGCCCCGTCGTGTCGCCCCCTGATTATGCAGCGTTGATGAGCGGGCGTCGCCGAGGTTTCAGGGCGATACTGTTTCGCCTGTTGGCTCGCTTGGCAAGCGTGCCCTATCGGCTGGCGATCGGTTGGCGAAACCTAGCCTTCGACCGTCACTGGCGAGCCATCCACCGCGTGGAGGTTCCCGTCATTTCTGTGGGAAATCTAACCACCGGCGGGACGGGAAAGACTCCGTTGGTTTGCTTCATCGCGCAAGCCTTACGGCGCGAAGGCATCCGCGTCGCACTAGTCAGCCGCGGTTACGGACGCGGCAACGCGGCCAGCAATGACGAAGCCCTGGAACTGGAATTGCGTTTGCCCGATGTGCCTCATGTCCAAGACGTTGACCGTGTTGCGGCAGCTCGGATTGCGATCGAGGAATTGGAATGCCAGGCGATCGTATTGGACGACGGTTTTCAGCATCGTCGCATTGCTCGCGATCTGGACATCGTCGTCATTGATGCAACCTGTCCCTACGGTCACGGCTACTTGCTGCCCCGTGGCATGCTTCGCGAGCCTTTACAATCGATCCGGCGGGCCCAAATTGCCGTGCTGTCGCGCAGCGACTTGGTCGCACCCGCGGAGTCGGCCGCGATTGCTGGTTACTATCAGCGATTGCACCCCAAACTGCAGTGGTTCCAAGCCAACCATCGGCCTCGTCGATTGGTTGACAGCGACCAACAGGGCCAACCCCTTGACGAATTGCGCAACGCGCGGGCGATTGCTTTCTGCGGAATCGGGAACCCTGACGCTTTTGCGCAGACAATTCAGCAATGCGGTTGCGAGTTGGCGGGGCTGTATCGGTTGCCCGACCACGCGGTATACGATCGGGAAACCATGGCATCGCTGGTGCAGTGGTGCCGACAGCAGCAGGGGACAGGTCGCGTCGATTTTGTGCTGTGCACCGAGAAAGACCTCGTCAAGGTTCGCTCCGGCCAGCTAGCGGGGCTGCCATTGCGAGCAATCGAAATCGAGTTGCATTTAGATGCTCCTGAAGCGTTTACGCAATCGATGATGGGCTGCCTTAGGAATGGGCCGACAGAGGGATAGCCGACCCTGCTTTGCTGCGTGATTGGTTTCCGTTAACGCTGTGTTAATGTCCCGCAATTTTCCTTTGAAAAAGTTTTCGGTTATCGCATGGATGAAAAGCTTGGCAAAACCGACATTTCCCTATAACGTCCTGTTATCGCAGTGACGCTAGCGACGTGTGAAGGTTGTGGCGTCGGTCGGTGGTCAGTTGTCCGTGGACGGTTGACTCGCGTCCCTCGAAACGTGTTGTAAGCATCGTTTCTCGTAGATATCCCGTTTTGGATGAAACCATGACGACGGAGAATCATAGCCATGCGGCGCATGTCGTCTTTCAACAGCGTGGTTCGTGTTTGGTTGCCAAACTGTTGTGGCACAGGCTCGAGTCGCCTGACGTTGCCGGTGCGGTTGGTCGGTCGTTGACCCAGGCGTTGAAGCAGCAGGGGTCCGCCGTCCAAATGGTTCGGCTTGATTTTGACTCCGTCCAGCAGATCAGTAGCATCGCATTGAAGGAATTGATCGGGTTTCGCAACAGTGCCAGTCGCCAAGGCCTTTCGGTGGAAATTTCGAAAGCCAAACCGCACATCCGCGAGGTTTTCATGATTACCCGTTTAGATCGTGTCTTTTCGATCGCCGAAAACGAAGCCTTGACTTGACTCAAACGATTGGATCAGCGAACGACCTTTGCGGCTCTTTTTTTTCTCGACGCAGCACGCTGGATCCGTACCACGCTTCGTGCACCACCAACGTTGTCATCCCCAGCAACAGCGGGATCACGTAGTACAGCACTCGGAATATCAGTAACGAGGCGAGCACTTGCGTCCCAATCGCGCCGGAAAGCAGTTTTAACAAGATCAATTCCAGCACTCCCAGACCGCCTGGAACTTGAGTAATCAGAGACGCTGCGATTGCGGTTAAATAGGCTGCTAAAACCAGGGTAAACGGGACTGTTGCTTCCGACGGCAGCACGAGGTACAGCGCGGTGGAAGTGACGGTCAGGTCAACCGCCGCCACGCTGCTTTGCAGGATCATTAACCCCAGCGGCGGGGATCGAAGACGCATTCCACCAATCGGGATGGGACGATGCCAGACCGCGCAGGTAAATGCATAGCCACACCAGATGACCAGCAGGCCGATACCCAGTGCCCGCGAGGTGAAGGGAAGCTGCAGGACATCGGTCGGCAATGGAATCGGCGCCAAAGTCAATGTCGTCCCCCCCAGCAACCAGACGCCGCTCCAAAACGTCAGTCCCCCGAACGCCAGCAGCGCCACAATCTGACCTGCCCCCAAACCCCAGCGGGAATAGAAGTGGAAGCGTACGGGAGCCGCTGCAACCAAAGTTCCCAGGTTATTGCCTAACGAATAGCCAAGGAAGGCGACCAAGGCCACCCGCCGCAACGGTAACGACTGGCGGAGGTATTGCAGGGCCAAAAGATCGTAAGTGATCAACAAACAGTAATTTAACGCGATCAGGAGGGCCGCGATTACCAGATAGACGATCGGAATGCCCAGCAACGCATCGCGGAACTGCTGCCACGTTATCTCCGACGCTTCGTCGATAAGCATTCGCACGGCTAAAACGAACAGCAACGCTGCCAAGCAGGGGCCGAGGTAGGTTCGCAGCCGTTGTTTCCAAATTGGCCCACTCAAAACGTAGTCCCGAAGCTCTTGTTCAAAAAAAAGGCCGACCGACTGGTGTCGATGTCGGGCCAATTAGTTTATAGGACATATTTGGCGTCTTGGTAACCGTTTGCTTTCTGGACTGAGTGCGAATGCAAGGTGTTCGTAAGCGGCACAAGACCGAGCTTGCGTGCTGGCTGGTTTTGCGTCACCATAAACGCCCCGCCTCACGAAGCAACCACCTAACAAAACTGCCGTGCAACGACCTAACCCAAACTGCCGCTTATGAAACTAACCGGCCATGTGATTGTTTTGTTAGCCAAGATTCTCAGCGGATGCACCGTGCGCTGGGTGCATTGTCAACCCGATACCTGTCAGCGGATTTACTTTGCCAACCATACCAGCCACCTGGATGCGGTTGTGCTTTGGTCGGCCTTGCCCAAACACCTGCGCGTTCTGACTCGGCCAGTGGCAGCGAAAGACTATTGGGCCAAGGGTTTGATACGGCCTCATATCGCACAGGCTTTTAATGCTTTGCTGATTGATAGAAGGGAAATCAAAGTCCACAAGAGTCCGGTCGACATCATGTTGCGGCAAATGGGCGATGTCTATTCGCTCATTGTGTTTCCGGAGGGAAGTCGGGCCGAGGGCGAGGAGATGGGCGAATTCAAAAGTGGACTGTATTACATCGGCAAGAAACGCCCCGATTTGGAATTGGTTCCGGTCTGTATCGACAATGTTAATCGTATTTTGCCACGTGGCGAGGTCTTGCCGGTTCCGTTGTTAAGCTGCATTACAATTGGGGCCCCGATTTTTCTGGAGGCGGGAGAGCCGAAGCATCAATTTCTTCATCGCGCCCGCGAAGCGGTGCGACAACTACGTGATCTATGACCGATGTGTTCTGATCAAGACGATTTTCAAGTTCCTCCACGCACGCCGCAGACGCACAAAGGATCGTTCGGGCATTTGCTGATCGTTGCTGGCAGCCGGACGATGAGCGGTGCGGCAAGGTTGAGCGGTTTGGGTGGCTTGCGCAGTGGCGTGGGATTATTGACACTGGCTTGTCCTGACGAAGTTTGGCCGCTGGTTGCCGCCGCAAATCCGGCTTGGATGACGATTCCTCTGCCAACCGTTGCGGGCAGTATGGGACGACACGCCGAAGCCGCAATCAAAGCGCAGTGGGAGCGAAAAACCGCATTGGCAATCGGCCCTGGGCTGGGAATCGGCGATGATGTTCGTGAACTGGTTTACACCCTGGTGCGCGACTGTCCGGTTCCCCTGGTGTTGGATGCAGATGGATTGAACGCTTTCGCGGGACAAACTCAGCGGCTGAAAACTACCCGCGATCAACCCACCAGAATCCTGACGCCGCACCCTGGGGAATTGGCGCGGCTGATGCAACGATCAACCGCCGAAATTCAAGCCGATCGTGTGATGCACGCAACCGATTTCGCGCGCCGGCACAGCGTGATTGTCGTCTTGAAGGGAAACCAAACCATCATCACGGACGGTGAAAGATTGGCAACCAATTCAACCGGAAACGCGGGGCTGGCACGGGGCGGCAGTGGCGATGTCCTAACCGGATTGATCGGCGGTTTGTTGGCCCAGCCCATTGATCCCTTCGATGCCGCCCGTTTGGGAACGTACCTACATGGCCTGGCAGGCGATCTGGCTGCGGAGTCCCAGACACCCGAAGCGATGTTTGTCACCGAATTGGTCGACCATTTGCCTGCCGCCTGGCGAAATCTGAAGCAGTCGGGCCGAATCCGGTATCCCGACCGCTAACGCAATAACGGTTAGGTACCGAACCCTCAGACCTCGGATGCCGCGGGAACTTCGAAACCAGGACGATTCGGATCTTTCAGTAAACGATTAGCCGCGTCCGCAAAGGCTCCGGTGTGACGTTCGGTTTCTGGGTCAAAGGTCAGCCAGGGACCAACCGTGTAATTACTGCCAGCGACGGGGACCCCCACGCCGTCCTGCATAACTGCGTGCAGCTTGGCGAAATGTTCTGCCGCTTCGGCGTTGTCCCCAAATTTTCCAGCCGACGCCGAAAAAGGGGCTTTGCTACCCAGGCGATACGAGTTATTCATCAGATGCCCCAAGACGCAACCGTAATGGGCGTCCAACGCATTGCCGTTGGCCATGTCGGGGCGTCCGGCTCGACAGGCGGCAACGAAGCTTCCCCAGTTGCCACCGGGTGTCACTTTGCCTGCGGGCACAGAGATTTTTTCGCCTTCCTGGCTTCCGGGTGGGTAGTACTTTCCGCGGATGATCCGCCCACCGTCTTCGAAGTAGTATTCGTTTTCGACCTGCCTTTGATACTTGTCATAATTGACGTTGCGCACATTGAAAAAGACCTGTTGACCGTTGGGGTATTCCGCCACTCCCATCATCGTGTTGGGAGTCTCGCCCTGGTCATCCCACTGGAACCGTCCCCCAATCGCCATGACGCGACTGGGATGTGTCACATCGGGGTCCAGCGCCCAACGTGCGATGTCCAGTTGATGCGTTCCCTGATTATTTAAATCACCGTTTCCGGTGGGCCAGAACCAGTGCCAGTTGTAATGGACAAAGTTGCCATGGAACTGATCAATATCGGCAGGGCCGCGCCACAAGTCCCAATCCAAGTTTTCCGGAGGTGCCGAAACCGACTTGTGACCAATACCGTTTCTCGGCTTGCAGCAGTAACCGTAGGCGATTTTCAAGCGACCAAATTTTCCCGCATGAATCGCCTCGTGCAGCCCGGCCAGCCCCGCACTGCTGCGGCTCTGCGTCCCATGCTGAACCACAACGCCATACTTTTGCTGAGCCGCCACGGCGGTTCGTCCCTCGGCCACGTCATGGCTGAGCGGTTTTTCGACGTAGACGTGTTTCCCCGCCTGCGCTCCCCAGATGGTCATCAAGGAGTGCCAGTGATTGGGAGTTGCAATCGAAATCGCGTCGACCGTCTTGTCCTCCAATGCGCGCCGCAAGTCCGCGACGCCTTTGCAGTCATCGTGCCCGGCCCGCGAGTGAATTTTGCTTAGCGAACGTGCCAGCACTTTTTCGTCTGGGTCGACAAGGTAAGCGATCTCCACGTTTTCCTGAGACTGGAACCCGTTAATGTGGGATTGGCCGCGACCATTGACCCCCACGACCGCGATTCGCAGCCGGTCATTGGCGCCCAAGACACGACCTGCGGCCCGCTTACCGCTCAGCATCAATGTGCCGCCGACGGCGACCGAACCTTGCAAGAATTGACGTCGACCAAGTTGATGAGATGAGATTGTACGCATGGCGTCTCGGGCTCCGTGGCTGAAAGTTGGGTGGGAACAAGGAAACTCCAGACAGCATGGTCCAGCAGCCTGAAAAGACATCCTTCGTCCGTCAGTATAACCGCATTCCTAAAGTTATGTCCCAAACGTTCCCTAGAACGTCTCGGGATAAATCACCAGCTCGATTCTGCGATTGGCGGATCGACCGCCAGCACTGCTGTTGTCGTAACGTGGCGTGGCGGCACCCATTGCCATGGTGAAGAATTGGT
>SLFV01000247.1 GCA_007124075.1 Roseimaritima sp. | reverse complement strand
GGTTGTAGCATTGCAGATCTCCGTAACCAAGGTCATCGGCATAGAGAATGATGACATTGGGATTCTGTGACCAAGCAACCCACGGTGTTACGTGAAATGCAGTCAAAATCGTGGCGACGAGTAGGCACCACGATAAAAGCGAAGGAGATCGCTGGTGGAAGGTAGGAATCATTTTCTGAACGTGAATTATTAGACTGCAGGAGGGGAAATAGTGTTCTTTCGGTGATGCTTAATCCGGCGAGAATTCCGAACAATCGGAGGTCGGAGAGGGTCAGCCCCCTTTTTCAACAGGCTGTTAGTGTTGGAGGCATTGCTGCTTACACCCAAACGGCACCTCGCCCGTGTTTTCAGGTATGGTTCGTTTAGCATCGTGCGATAAAGAACTGTTCCCTTGGACCGTCGCTCCCGGCCCTGCCGAGCATGAATAGCCGGGAGAGATTTGTAGAGAGCGAGAAAGGTCAGCCAGTAATTTATCGCACGATACTTATGCAATGAGGACAACCTGAAGCACTCATTGTAATCGATGAAATCACACTGTGTCATTGGCTGTTAACTGAACGCATCACTGTCGTGGTGGTAAGACAACTTGGTGAAAAGCTCTTGCAGCCAAGTGAACGGCTCGACTCAGTTCATCTTGGCACTGCTGGCCAGCGAATAGAACTTGGCTCTCGATGCAGGTCGCATTCGCGATGTACTTTGGGCTCGCGACTGCGTTTTTACAGCAAAGTACGATACAGCAATGAGCTTAAAATCATCGCCGACCACACAGTCGTGACCGGCGCGTTATCCTGGGGTGGCTTTGAAACGCGTCACCACCCCTTGGCGGTTACAGGTATGACCACAAACATCCGACAAAAACTGCAGTACCTTCTTCTGTTTTTTTTCTCAGCATCCTGCGGTCCGCCGCTTTTTGCCTGGGCTTCCGAGTCCGTACCGCCTCGGTGGGTGTGGGTCGCCGATGTCGACCGCGACAGCCGCGGGGCGGCGAAGGTACAGCGGAGCTTTGTGCTGTCTCAGGCGAGCCAGCACGCGCGAATTCGCGCGACGTCCGATTTCGCCACATTATCGATCATGATCAATGGCCAATCCATTGCGACGTTGGAACCTTATGATCCCGTGCTTGAGATTGATGTGGCAAGGTATCTGAACCTCGGGCCCAATACGTTGATAGCATCGGCGGTCGGTGTGCCGGGGCCGTCAGCGATCGCGGTGTCGCTGGAGGTGCGGATAAAAGATCACGATCCGATCCTGATCCAAACCGGGCAAGATTGGGGGACGGTTGGCGGAGCGACAGTCGCTGATTTCGGCAGGGTGGATCGGCATCGCTGGGCAGTGAACCAAATGTCGGAGGTGAGCCCGTTTGCCGAATACAACCAGTGGAAAGAAGCTCTTGGCGGTGCCAGCGCTTCACAGTTTTCGCCGTTACCGCCCGGTTTTGAGATTCGTAAGATTCGCGACGCTCAGGAGGGCGAAGGTTCTTGGATCAGTTTGGCCGTTGCCCCCGATGGTCGTTTCATTATCGGTAAAGAACGCCAGGGATTGCTGCGTTTGACGTTGTCCGAAGACGGCGAACAGGTCATTTCCGCCGATACGATCGGCGAAACGCTGGAAGAGTGTCGTGGATTGGTTTGGCGGGGCGATTCCCTGTTTGTACACGCCAATCGAACAGGTGGATTGTTTCGTCTGCGTGACCGCGCCGGTGACGATCGATTTTCCGAAATGACTTGTTTGGTAAACACCGAGGGCCGCACGGGACACGGACGCAACGCGTTGGTGGTTGGCCCCGATCAGTCGATTCATGCAATCGTCGGTGATGACATACGCGTACCCGACGGGTCAATACGACGGGCGCGTCCCGAGGTCTCCGCTGCCGAGGAGCTTGGCCATCACGCACGCATGCATGAACGAGGCGATCAGCCCACTTGGGAATCACTCAGTCGAGGCTTGCGGAATCCTTATGGCATCGATTTCAATGCGGACGGCGAGGCATTCACGTACGATGCCGACAACGAAGGGGACGCAGGATTGCCGTTTTATCGCCCCACGCGGATCAACCATCTGGTATCCGGCGCGAACTACGGCTGGCACCAAGATCGCCAGAACACCCGCAGCTTTCCGGTCGCCGCGCCCGACAGCGTGCCGACGACATTGGACATTGGTCGAGGGTCGCCGACCGGCGTCCGCTTTGGCACCCGCAGCCATTTTCCCGCACCCTGGCGAGAGGCCCTGTTTGCACTGGATTGGGCTTATGGAAGGATTCTTGCAGTGCATTTGACGCCGCGTGGAGCGAGTTATTACGGCAGCGGCGAGCTATTTTTGGAAGGGCGTCCGCTGAACCTGACCGATCTTGATTTCGACCAGGACGGCGTTATGTGGTTTGTGACTGGGGGGCGGAAAACCCAGTCCGCATTGTACCGGATCCGATACGTCGGGGACGTGTCAGACACCAACCCGCTGCCACTGGGCGAACAGGTCACGGCGCGTGCGGCGTTTTCCGCCAAGTCGCGTCAAGTGCGGCGGTCGCTGGAGCGGTTCCATGGTTCTGTCGATCCGGCGGCCGTCGACGCCGTCTGGGCTTCACTGGCCGACGCCGATCCCTGGATCCGCGGAGCCGCGCGGGTGGCCTTGGAATGGCAACCGGTGGAAAGCTGGCGGCAGCGGGCGTTGGAAGCAGCCGCCGATTTGGGCGGACTAACAGCAAAACTGGCGCTGGCGCGTGCGGGAACCGATCGCGATCGACAGGGGACCGTCGCGGCGCTTGCCGCGATGGAACCATCCGGATGGGGACAGACCGCGAAGTTGACGTGGTTGCGGATTCATCAGTTAGCCGGACCTCCGGACGATCCACAGGATCGCCAGCTAATCGAACAGAGGATGATCGGACTTGCGGAAGACGATTCCGTTGTGGTTCAGCGACAAGTCGCTGTGGGCCTGGTGTTGCTCGATTCGCTCCACGCCGTTCCGTTCGCACTGCGTCAGCTCTTGTCCGCGTCGAATCAGGCAGACCGGTTGTTATATCTGGAAGCGTTGAGCAACGCGAAACAGGGCTGGTCGCCGGAACAGCGGCGACAGTTCTTTACCGTGTTGGCTCATGCGAAACGCTATTCCAACGGCGATCGTTTCATGCCCCCGTTTTTCGCTGCCGTCGAAAAATCGGCACTGGCGAATGTCGATGCCCCAGCCGAGCGAGCGAAGTTTGCCGAACTGCTTGAGACCCCGGTCACCACGCCAGCGCCACCCCAAGAAGCTCGCCCATGGGTACGTCAGTGGCAGGTGGACGACCTTGTTGACGCCGCGGACGCTTCTGCAGCAAGGGGTGCATTAAGTGGAAATGCCAGACGAGGACGTGACCTGTTTGTCGCGGCCACGTGTGCCAACTGTCACGTTTGTGGTTCCGTGGGCAGGCCATCAGGCCCCGACTTGACCACGGTCGCTCGTCGATTCGGTCGCCGCGACTTGCTGGAATCGATCATTGAACCATCCAAGGTGATCGCGGAAGCGTATCGCCATGTCGTGGTCCTGCACGTTGATGGAACCACTACCACCGGACGCATCATTCGCGATGACTTCCGCGAGTCGAAACTGGTTCTCGCGCCGCGTGCGGACGCACCTTCCGAATTGATCTCGATAGCCAAATCCGAAATTGAAGCGTGGCACGAATCGCCCCAATCGCCGATGCCAAATGGATTGCTTGACACCCTGACCCGTGAGGAGATCGAAGATTTGCTCGCATTCATCCTGCGCGGCGGGCGAACGGACTGAGCCAAACAATGACACGATCAGAGGGAATTGGACAAAGAAGTCTTGAAAGTGCGTTGGTGGTGAGGTGGATGTGTTCGCGTCACAACAAAAATCAGACCAATAGCACCTGATGTGCCTCCAGCCAGTTCGGCGGTTCTACTTTGGCGACAAGCTTTTGAATGATGCTTTCCGGGACAGAACGCTCCCGGTCTCGGTTCTGTTTGAGGATGCATTTCATTGACGGCTCAACGTAAACCAACTCGACCGATGCCTTGTAGTCTGCGAACAGCGACAGCCAACGGCTGCGAGTCCGGCCCAGCAGATTCGTTGCATTGAAAGCAAAAGACGTCCCGGTGCGGAGGTACTGCCGGCAACGCTCGGTAGCGATTTGGATCACTCCGCCTTGATCATCGATCGGCTCCACCTTCAATTCCGTTCGGATGTCGTCGAGTGACACAACCGATAGTTCTGGCCGATGCGTCGCCAGCCACGTATCTTTCCCGCTCCCTGGCAGTCCGCACATCATCGTCACCGCACACGAAAAATCGTCGTGGGGAACGTAGTGCAGGTTGGGTTCGGTTTGACGGAAATATTTCAGTCTCGCGTGGTCGGTCGAAAACGGATAGCGAGTGTCGAAGCAATCGTTGTCCTGCGCAAGTATCTTATAACAGTGCAGGTTATCTTCCGGTCGGCTCATCGAGTTGGTATCCCGGCCGCGAGTGTCTGCGAGCGCGAACAAATAAAGCAGCCGGTTCTCGCTTAACCAAGACAAACGAACCAATTCCCGAGTCGTGTCTTCTCGTTCGAGCACAAATGCTGGCCGGCCGTGGTAGCGAACGAGCGAACAGACGCGTTCCCGTTCGCTCAGCGGACACTCCAAGCTTCGCAACACGCCGCGAACCAAGTGCTCGCCCTTCACGGCATGATTCGGTGAGCGGACGTGTCCCGTTTCCAGATCCAAGACCGACGTCAAAGGTTTAGCAGCATCGTGGAACAAAGCGGTCATCAGCAATACGCGTTGATCGTCCTCTCCCAATGACTCCCACTCATCGAGCCGCGTCAATTCTTTGCAAACCATCTTCGTGTGCGTCCACACGTCTCCTTCCGCGTGCCACTGCGAATCTTGATGGCAATCGGCCATCGCCCGCGACCAAGGCTGCGTTTCCGCCCAGGCGATAATCGCGTCGTGGTTCGCTCGTATTAGCTCGTTCCAGTTCATAACCAAATATCCACGCCGTCGGTCAATTCGTTCGGCGTCATCACTTGCTGTTGCCAGTGCGTGCTTTGCTTAATCTTTTCAACAAACTCCGGTCGCACGAACTTAGCCCGCCCAGTCACCTCCGTCTCGTTCTCGGTGCGAAGGTACAGCCCCTCGGCCAAGTCATCCTGCCGGCCGGTCAGCGGATTGTCGAATGCGGCCCCGAACGCCGACGACTGAATTAATTCTTCCAGTTCCGACCGTTTCAACTTCCCTCGATGCACGATCGGAACTGTTTTAATACCAGTCCCATCGAGCAGTTCCATGCGTCGTTCGAGCGTCAGGAATACGTCGGCGTCTTTGTCGAAAATGTCGAACTCGAAGAAGTAATGCGGCAGCTCACGATAATGGATCGAATGTTTCGCGTACATCCACTCGCCGTACAAGATAAACCGGTCGCCAAGCTGTTCTTCCAAGACATCCCGTTTCACCGTCGTCCACTGTTTAAAAAGATCGTATTGGGGGTGCATTCCCTTGGTTAACAGGTGTCCCCGGCACTGCAACACCAACTCGTCACCAACGAAATGAATCCCAACGTTCGTCCCATCAATCTTCTCCTCAACAATCAACGAATCATCGGCAAGAAACTGAACAGATTCCCGCTCGCCAAGATGTTTATCGTCCGAGGTCCCCCGCGAGCCAAACAGATGCGGCGTCCGCGGATACTTCACAAAGTCGCCCCGCGAAGCGCCCATGATTGCTCCTTAATTTCGCCTTCAGCCCAACAAACCCTTCAGATACCTTTGGTACCGAAAATCAAGTCGGCTCGTCATGAAATGATGAAGTCTCTTGTAACCGTTAAGCATCGTGCGATAAATAACTGGCTGACCTTTCTCCCTCTGTCTAAATCTCTCCCGGCTATTCCTGCTCCACAGGGTCGGGAGAGACAGTTCAAAGGAACAGCCATTTATCGCACGATGCTCACCGAAAACAAGGCAAATTCGATCTGACCCAGGATTTTAACAGGTTGCTCAGGCTAGAAACCACACGACACCGCCGCATAAGAGCAATGTACGACGGACTTCCAGTCCGTCGTTCAACTAGTCGCTGGTCGGCTTTCAACGGTCGGCTCCTCTTTCTTGTGTCAATGATGGTGCGTTTTCGGGAAGGGAAGCGGTTGGTTTTCCGCTGAGGAAGCCAAGTCGCGTCAGATATTGGTCTGGACACAAGGTGGTGACTCCCAGTTATGGGCCTTCATTGAAGAATCTGTGCGGCTCATCAGAGGCCAGCCACATTTCCACATCGAGATAGAGATCTTTTGGATCTTCTGGGATTTTCGTGGGTTGCTACTGAACATCCGCTTCATCAACCTGCCCCAACAAAGCCAGTTCACCGCCTTGCCGGTTAGGATCGCAGCCCGGATGGATCGAAGAGTTGTCTGTTTGTCGCTTTGCGACGCGGTGGCGAAGCACCGACAATGAACGCCTACTTCCGGATGTATGGCCAGCAACGCATCCTCAGTCGATTCGTCAGTACGGTGACGCGGAGAAGGAGTCCCGACGCTTGACGATTCAGCAAAGTCGCACCCGTTGTCGTGATGCCAAGGTAGCTGAATGTCGGAGTTGACCCAGCGGATTGAACCGAACGGATTGTACTGAGCGGATTGAACTGACGTGGGAGCATCGGGAGTTGATCCCGAAATACGGCTACGTGTCAGGCCGTTTGGAAGCATCACTACGTCGTTGGCCCAAAGATCAACCGATTCGCCGTGTCGGGATGACTCGAGTGGCGTTGACGTGGTTGATTGGCGACCTTTGCAACTGCTGTGTAAAAGGCAAAGCGGGTTCTTGCCTCGAAGCGGTCTCCGACTTGTGCGACCATTTGGAGCACGCGCAGGCAACCGGCAACGGTGACCTGGACCTTGGGTGATAGACACCGCTGGGCAGCGAAATTCAGACCCCGCCGCGACATGCGCACATAGAACGCTTCGCCTGCTGACGAACTGCGTCCGATTTAGAGAGCGACCGGTGTTGCTGGGGACCGGACGCTCTGGTAAACCATGATTCGGACGTGGTTCCAAAAGCCGGTTGGCAGTTCGTCAGACATTTCCAAAAATGTCTGATTTTCCAGCAAGTGCTGATGCTTATGCAAAGGGACAAAATATAAGGCGATGGCGCGCGGAGTCGCAGCCAGAGAATGCTCGATCCGCGCAAGAACTTTGTCCATTAATTGCTGTTCAATGAATGTGTTGTGCATCAGGATATGCGTCACCTCACCGGGAACCACGTAATCCGCGGCATCACAAGCGACGATCTCGATGGGACAACATTGCTTCCCCCTTTGCTGGGCAGAAGCGACGTGCTGTTGACAGTAGTCCAACAGCAAGGGGTCGCGTTCCACGCCAATCACACGCTGAAAAGGCCGCATCGCCGCCGCGATAATCGGCCTGCCCAGACCCGCTCCGTAATCTAGGAACACGTCTTGGTCCGGTCGTGGATCCATGTGGTCCAAAATATCCCAAAGACATTGGTAATCAATCGGATCATACCACTGCCCACCGTCGCGGTCCCAGACGTCAATTCCATACGCATGTTCCATGGTATCGATCCCCAGACGTCGCTCCAACGCGCGAAAACGCAGTTGATATACGCCCCAACGGCTGAAATTGCCGATTCCATGTTCACGAATGCGCTTTGACATTCGCAGCGGTTGTTGTCGTAGCTTTTGCAATGTAAATTTAACAGCCATCGGCTTCATCTCATCAAAAAAGTAAGGGCAATCAATTTACGACTGTGCAACAGTGTCGCATAGAGCACCCGGCCGCAAACTAACCTTCCGCTATCCAATTATGATTCTCTCGTTTAAAACACCATTCAAAACCTACAACATGCACCATTCCTGACGTGAGGCTACCCAAACCTAATGCTGCGGCTGCCCCGCTGAGCCCCCAGACGTAGACAAACGGAAAAAACGTCGCAAATCCCATGATAGTTCCGCAAAACGTTCCGACCATAATTATACGTGTCCGATTCATGGCAGCCAAAGCAGCAGTGCCAGCAATCGATAACGCAAACCCGACCATCGTAGCTCCTAAGAATGCTAACATGTTGCCATAGCCTATGTATTTATCTCCAAATAACAACCCTATCGCCAATTCCCCATAAAATACTAACACTAGCCAAAATGCCGACATCAAGCCACCCAGCGTTAAATATGAAAGACGCGTTAAACGCGCCAAACCTAATAAGCCTCCAAGGTGATGGGTGCTGGCCAATTGTGGGCCCAGCCAGTTACTGATCCCTAATAAAAACGGATTGGACAACAGGACCACCTGTTGGCAAGCCATAAAGATTCCCGTCGCTTCCATCCCCACCGTGGCGGCTAACAAATAGGGAATGGAGTAACCTTGGACGAAACCGATGAACTGACCAATCAATAGCCAGCTTCCGAAGCGGAAATTTTTGACCGCGTCGAGCCACAACCGCTTGCGACTAAGCGAAAACTCAATCGACCAGTAACCTAAGGCCGCCAGACCCACTACCAGACTGCTGGTCCCCACCGCCAAGACAGCATGCAACGCGGTCAATCGACTGGTCACTCCATGAATAACTAGTAAACTACCGATTTGCACAATTGCCAAGCCGGTGTCAATTACAATCGCCCCCCCCATATTCAGCTTGGCGAACGCATACCGCCTGCTGAAATCCCAACACAATGTTCCTGGCAGTTGAATCGCCAGCGCGAATGCCAGCAACGTAAAATTGCTATCCCAGCCTTTCCATAAACCAAATGCGACCCCGCCCACGATACTTAACACCGCAAACAGGGCGGCGAGTCCAATAAACTGCGTCAGCGTGCTGCCGCTGAAGGAACGCTGACGCCTGGTTGACATTCGCTGGAGAAATACCTGGTACGGGCGGGCAATTAACGCTTCTTGAATCAGGTTGGTGCCGATGACCATTGCGACGATGATCGTGTAAACCCCAAGTTCTGTGGGTCCAGCGAAACGACCGATCAGCAAAAAAGCCAGAAACCTCGTTCCACTGGCGACACACTGGTCCAGCAGCGCCAGTACCGGTCTCCGCGTCAATGCGTTAAAAATAGTTTTCAGTGGGGTCGGCACTTATGCCTCATAATTAGTGTACCGATTAAATGATCCATTGGCACTAAGCCACAAGGAGGTCACACCGCAGCCCTAGCGTTTCGAGCTGCTGTCGAATTTCTGGCTCGTACAGTCGATTGGATAAAATTATGACATCGGGTTGAATTTCCACCAGAGCTTGTGGTGCAACGATC
>SLFV01000396.1 GCA_007124075.1 Roseimaritima sp. | reverse complement strand
TCGCGGTTGAAGGCGACTTTCAGAATGTACCAGTCCATTGGCAACGCGTCGTCTTGGCTAGAATCGGCGTTCGCTTGCGGTTCAGACATTGAAATCTATATCTCCGGCGGGAGTACTGGCAACTAACAAATCGAAAAATCACTAGGAGGTGACGTTCAGCCAAACAAATAACTGCTGCCAGACAATATCAAACAGGAAGAGCACGATTGCCAAGAAAAAGATGGTAAAGATCACAACGACAGAAGAACGCTTGATCTCCGTGGCCGAGGGCCACGTCACCTTATTCATCTCCGCCTCAACGGCGATCAAAAAATCGGCAAACCGCGGCCAATTTACCAAGCGGAATCCGAACCAAAGCCCGGCGATAAATAAACCTCCCGGAACGGCGGTTTCCAGAACGCCGTCTTCGCTACCCTTCAGGGTTTCATACAATCGCCAGCAGCCAACAGCGACGACGGCCCATACCACGGCGCAGGTAATCCGACGAACCAGCAACCCTTGGGTGCGTTTGTATACTCCCGCTGACAATAATTCGGACAACAGCGGGGAATCAGTTTGTGACGTGGCAACTTCCCTGGACAACGATCCTGTCTCCTGGGAGAAGGAAGAAAAATAAAAAGCAGGGGCGGCGGGAATCGAACTCGCAACCGCTGGTTTTGGAAACCAGTGCTCTGCCAATTGAGCTACACCCCTGAAACGATCAAGTGACAAAGCAGACGCAATACGCCCCTTTGTCACTTGAAAGTCTAACTTGATTACCAACGCTGGGCAAGAATGCAACACCTAGACACGCAACTGCCGCAAACCAAAGCCGTGCAAAAGTTACTCCACAATCTTGGAGACCACACCCGAACCGACGGTTCGGCCACCTTCACGGATCGCAAATCGGACGCCATCGTCCATGGCGATCGGTTTGTGGAGTTCGACGGTAACCTTCACATTATCCCCCGGCATGCACATTTCGGCATCCACAAGGTTCGCGGTGCCGGTCACATCAGTCGTCCGGAAGTAAAACTGGGGACGGTAACCGCTGAAGAACGGTGTATGACGTCCCCCCTCGTCCTTGCTCAAGCAGTAAACTTCCGCTTCGAACTTCGTGTGCGGGGTGATGCTGCCCGGTTTGGCCAGAACTTGACCACGCTGGATTTCATCACGTTTGACCCCTCGCAGCAGACAACCGACGTTGTCTCCCGCACGTCCTTCGCCCAGTTCCTTGCGGAACATTTCCACGCCGGTGCACGTCGTCTTCACTGGCTGTTCGGCCAATCCGACAATCGAAACCTCCTCGCCCACCTTGATCACGCCACGTTCAATACGACCGGTTGCCACGGTACCGCGACCTTCAATCGAAAAGACGTCTTCGATCGCCATCAAGAACGGTTTGTCCTCTTCACGCTTGGGTTCCGGAATGAATTCATCCAGAGCATCCATCAAATCGGAAATGCACTTGCTCGCATCGGGATCGGCGGGGCTGTTGTACGCAGGCAATGCGCTGCCATGAATCACCGGAAGGTCATCCCCCGGAAAATCGTACTTGCTGAGCAGTTCACGCGTTTCCAGTTCCACCAATTCCAGCAATTCCGCATCGTCGACCAAGTCGCACTTGTTTAGGAAAACAACGATGTAGGGGACACCAACCTGCCGCGCCAACAGCACGTGTTCCTTTGTCTGCGGCATCGGACCGTCGGCCGCGCTGACGACTAGAATCGCCCCGTCCATCTGAGCCGCACCGGTGATCATGTTCTTAATGAAGTCGGCGTGACCGGGGCAGTCAATATGAGCGTAGTGGCGCTTGTCGGTTTCGTATTCCACGTGAGCCACCGCAATGGTCACGGTCTTGGTTTGGTCGCGGACCGTGCCCCCCTTCGCAATGTCAGAATACTTCTTGGCTTCCGCCAAGCCTTTGGCGGCTTGAACTGCCAAGATAGCACCGGTGGTGGTCGTTTTACCATGGTCGATGTGACCGATTGTGCCCACGTTGACGTGTGGTTTGGTACGCTCGAAAGTTGCTTTAGCCATTATCTTCACCTGCAACCATCTAACTGGCTGTGTCGCCGGGAACGCCCCGTGACATCCGCACACTTCTCCGCGTTGTCTTCACACCACAACGGAACCCGGAAAAGCCGCGGCCGCGCCAGTAATCAAAAATAACAATTCAAAAGGTTCGATAAACAGCAATCGACCTTCACGCGAACGCAAAGTCTAACAAGCTTGCCGCTTACCAGATACCCGCCTGCAAAAGCTGTTGATGGGACTTGAACCCATGACCTCATCCTTACCAAGGATGTGCTCTACCAACTGAGCTACAACAGCAACACCAACCGCAACTCCGTCACAAAAAACCGGACATGATTGCCAGTTGCAAAGCGGGTGAAGGGAATCGAACCCTCGTATTCAGCTTGGAAGGCTGCTGCTCTACCATTGAGCTACACCCGCACGGATTTCGGCCACGAATCACAAGTCGATCGCATTCATAACGACTCCGGAGAACGCTGTAAAGTAGAATACAGGGCTTCCAGAACCAATGTATGGGGGGTATAGGATTCGAACCTATGTAGGCTAAGCCAGCGGATTTACAATCCGCCCCCTTTAACCACTCGGGCAACCCCCCTGGGTTGTTCGCGTCTACCAATCTCCCTCGCCCCCGACCGGTGTGCCAAGAGGAAAGCCAGCGGAGGGCCTCGAACCCACGACCTACTGATTACAAATCAGTTGCTCTGCCAACTGAGCTACGCTGGCCCGTTTGGTGATTGATCGGTTAAATCGTTCCGAACAAGCGAGAAGTTTAACGATCACTCCCGTCGGGGCAAGACGGATTGGGCGGTTGAGCGAGGTTTCGTCGGCGTTTTTTTGAAAATAGTGAGCATCGCGGCCGGGAAATGGTTCGTTAACGTGCTAGCGGACAAGATACTTTTGGTAAGCTGCCACGGCCAATTGGTCGCATCGTTCGTTCTCTTCGTGGCCACTGTGCCCTTTCACATGTTCAAAGATCACTTGATGTAGCTGCATTAATTTGTCCAGGCGTTGCCATAATTCAACGTTTTTGACAGGCTTCAGACTCCCTCGCTCGGAACGTTGCCAGCCTCTTTTTTTCCAACCCGCCATCCACTGCGTTATCCCTTGGCCAACGTAATTGCTGTCAGAGAATAGGGTTACGTGACACGGTCGTTTCAAAGCTTGAAGTCCGGCGATCACGGCGGTTAATTCCATTTGATTGTTGGTGGTTTGACGCTCCGCACCACTCCCCTGGCGTTCCTTGCCGGTGCGGCAGTCGCGCAAGATATAGGCCCAGCCCCCCGGGCCCGGATTGCCGCTACAGCCACCGTCGGTAAATAGTTGCACGTAGGTCGTGTCGGGCTTGTTGGCGGGTAAGTCGGGCATACGGTGATCGTGTCGTTGAATTGCATGGGGATGGCGTGATGTTGTCACACGGTAAACCAAACGACCCCGGAGCGTCCACGGGTAGCCGAACGCGATGGTAAGGTGTCGGCATCCAGCGGGATGCCCAGAAATTACGGTTCCGCCCTGTTGGCAGCGGAACTGGGAAGTTCCATTTCTTCAAATTGAAGCGAAGCACTGTTCATGCAGTAACGTTTTCCCGTTGGTGCAGGACCATCATCAAACACATGTCCAAGATGCGCCCGGCAGCGGGCACAATGGATCTCAACCCGAGGGTAGGCCATTTTGCGATCAATTTTTGAACGGACGACGTTCGGATGAACCGGGGCGAAAAAGCTGGGCCAGCCGGTTCCGGATTCAAATTTCGTCGCCGATGTGAACAAGGGGTGTTGGCAAATGACGCAGCGGTACAAGCCGATCTGTTTGTTGTTCCAATATATGTTATTGAATGCTGGCTCGGTCCCTTCCAGTTGGGTTACTTTGTACTGCATCGCGTTTAATTTGCGACGCAGTGCCGCGCGGCTTAGTGGTTTGAATTCCGGGATTTCAAAATCTAGGCCGTCGATGCCGTTGGGGCTGTCGGAAAGCTCCCTCGTTTGTTGTCCAAACGCATGCCGTCTAGAGATCAGCCCGCACAGTGATAAGGCGGTCCAATTCAGTAGTGTACGTCGTGTGAAATGATTTCGTCGAACCACGTGGAACTCTCCCAAATCGTCGAAATAATTCAGCCAAGCTTTTTCAGGCGAGCGCAGCAAACAGGCCTCCGGCCCCCCAGGCAGTTATTCCTGCCGCGGAAGCGCCAGCCGAGGTAGAGTTGTGTTTCTGCCTGCCAACCGTTCATTGTAGCCTTCGGTCAGCGAGGTGGCCAAATTTCAACAACGAGCAATGTACAGGGGCTATCGTCAGTCACCGGGGTTATCCGCTGGAGGTCGGTTGACAATGTTGAACGTCCGCAATGTACGCCAATCGCCAGTCCGGCCATTAGATTTCACGGCGGAATACGTGTGCAAATGTACCTGTCTCCGCCCCGGTGGGAAGCGGCGTCGAAGGCAACACTCGATCGCACATGAATTCAGGAAATGCAATGCAATGCAATGGTGGGTGTTAACTTCCGTAATCTTCCCAAAGACGCTGGATTTCGGTTCGCTGCGCGATCGCGGTTTGGGCACCGTGCCCGGAGGCGGCCAACGCGCCCGCTAGATTGGCCCAACGGATAGCTGCCGACAGGTTATCCGTTTCTGCCCAGCGGACCGCCAACGCGCCAGCAAAGGCATCTCCCGCACCCGTGGTGTCGACCGCGTCGATCGTGATTGATTCGACCATAACGGGTTCGCAGTCGCCCGAAAGCAGCGTTCCCTGCGGGCCCATTGTCACGGCAACCCGTTTCGCCCCGCGGCGGTGCAGGATGTCCACCGCCTGACGCATTGATTTTGGCGATTGATCCGCGACTCCGGTTAAACGTTGCGCTTCGGACTGGTTTGGACAGATGAAATCGACGTGAAACACGGCGTCGGGCAACGGATCGGAGGGAACCGGAGCCGGGTCTAGGATCACCCGCACGCCATGGAGCCTGGCCAGTTCGATCCCGCGCACCACCGCCGGTAACGGTACTTCAAGCTGCACCACCAAGCAGTCACTTTGCTGGATACAGGTTTCCGCCCGCTGAACATCCTCCGCAGTGACCTGCCCATTGGCACCGGGAACGACCACGATTTGATTTTCTCCCGCGTCGTTCACCACGATCAGGGCCAAGCCGCTGGCCGTCGCGGCGGTTGGCAACACGTGGGAAACATCTACTCGGTTGGCTTGCAGGTTCTGCAGCAGTCGAGCGGCATAGGCATCCTGGCCAACCCGTCCCAGCATCCGGACCGTTCCCCCGGCGCGCGCGGCGGCCACGGCCTGGTTGGCACCCTTGCCACCAAAGTTCTCGGCGAACCGTTGGCAGGTCAATGTTTCCCCTGGGCCCGGCAACGTTGTGCAGTCAGCAACGAGGTCCATATTCAGGGAACCCAGCACCGTGATGACCGGTTTCGCAATGAGGCTGGTGGTCACAACGGGATCTCGCGAATCCTAGGGCATCACGGTCGGCGGTTGGCTGGACAGCAGCATTAAGGCTTCGGTGATGCGGGCCTTGTCTTGATCTCGCAGGATTAGGTACCGACTTTTGCCTTGATCGTTTTCCTTAAAAGTCGTCAAACCATCGTCCGCGACCGACACGTGGCCCAAGTCGGAAACCGCGAAGTAATCGTGATCGGGGCGCACGGCGTACAGCACCGAGGTCAAGTCCCATGTGGGTCGATCGTGCGGCGGTGGCATGTACATGATGTACGCTTCAGACAGCGGATGGTGGGGCACATAGCCAAAGTCGTGCAGGATGCTGCGATGCGGATACGGCAACGCCAAACCGATTTCGAACCCGCTCCAGACCATTTCCGTGGGCCAATACGCGGCGATTGCACGCGCGGCCGGAATGTCCTTGACCACATTGTATTCACGATGATCGCCCAGTTTGCCGCCTTTTCCCGGCACCTGTCGGAACGCCCCTGCCATCAGGCTTAGCAAGCGTACTTTTTGCCGGACCAGTTCCACCCCATCCTGCTGGCTGTGCTGGTCGGCCTTGGAACGGAGCAAATCGGCCAGATTGGTTGAAAAGCCCACCTGCACAATTACGACCGACGCGTCCTGTGCGGCCGCCAAGGTTTTTCGCAGCACCGCCACGGCGGCGGGCGCATCGTCACCGGAGGTCAAGTCGTGCGGGTATTTTTCGCGATCGGCGGCCATGCCCAAAAAACGCCCCTGCTCCGGCGTGACCCCACTGCGACAAACGCCGATTGGAATATCGCCACGCCCGTAAAAGGTATTGACGGCATCGGTAAACGGCGCGGCCAGGGGGTGGTCTTTCGTAATCGTCACCGCCAACAGCTCGCACTCACCCCGGCTTTGCAGCGCATGGATCATCCCCAACGCTAACACGTCGTCGCAGTCATTGCCCATATCGGTATCATAAATCAACGGCACGGGAGATTGAGCGACAACCGGAACGTCAAACCAAACGGCACACGCCAAACCAATAAGTAGCGGTAGCAATTCATGCAGGGAAAGCGATGGATTTGCCGCGGCTTTGATCGAAAGGGGATGATGGATTCGTCCCTTCCCGTCTTCGGGGGCGGGAACGACCGGGAGAGCTCGGGGCAGAGGACAAGTCCCTTGGTCGCTGATTGGACTCGCGTTGCTTGGCGGGGACGACTTTAGCACCACTCAAATTCCGGAAGTTAAGGGGGTAACGGAGAGATTGTATCGCATACCGCCAATTGGCTTAGCGCCAGGCTAGGTGAACCTGTTCCCCGTTTTGTGGGTGTGCTGCGGAGATGGTGTGCAATTGCAGCGACACCCCATCCGTGTGCAATTCCGCTTGCACCCATCCGTTGGGTTTGCCTTCCCCAAACACGTACGCTACCGGCGGGAGGTTGATCAGGTGCAAGTCACCCGATTTGGTAACCGACCAGTTATGGGAGTGTCCAAAGATATACGCCTTGACCTGTTGGCGGCTGGTTATGAGATCGAAGAATTCGGCCGTGTCTTGCATCCCGGTCCAGCGGGCACCTTCCGCGGGCGGGGCAAACTGCGGATTGTGATGCGCTACGATAATCGCGGGTTTATCTGCGTGGGCGTCAAGCGCCTGCGCAAGCCACTGCCGCTGGGCCGAGCCAAGTTTGCCAGTGACGACGTTCACTTCGGTCAGCGTATCGAGCAGAAAGAGGTTCGCATGGGGTGTTTCCAGTACGCTGACATGCTTGGAATCAACCAGCGGACGCTCTGGTTTTTGGCCGGCTAAGGCGGCATACAACGGACTGCGGTCATCGTGATTCCCCATCGTCAGGTGCAAAGGAAGTCCCGATTCCACGATGGGCGCCACGCAGTTTGCTAAGTTCGCATAGTCTTCAGCAAGTCCCTTTAGGTAGGCGCAGTCGCCGTTGATAATGACCCCGGCTGGTTTGGACTTCAAGGCAACCAACTCCCGCACCACCTGCTTTAGGTTCCGGGTCATGTTGGTGTCACGGGCGGTGACATCGGGAGTGTTAGGAATATGGGTGTCGGAGAGGAGGGCCAGAAAGTTCGGATTGTTTGCGGAGTCTGCTGCCCAGGTCGGCTGCAGCATCGCCAGGCTTGCGGTTCCGGCCACGGTTCCAGTGAGAAAGCTTCGTCGCGAGAGCGGGAGGGCATGGACCGGCATGGGTGGAACCTCTTAAAAGTACCGTGGAGGGGATGTACGGAAGGCGACGCTTGAGAATCACCCTATGATATCAGAAAGTGACCTCCATTCGAAGCATGCGGAATTCGAAGTAGAAGGACCGCGAGAAATCGTCCGGCGGCTATCATTCGGTCAAGGAAACTTCGCTGCATTTTTCAGGTACAATGCGGCTTCTGACGGATAGCGCATTGGACCTTCCTGGCAACGAGAGAGATTGTACATGAGCTGGATCACCGATTCGAATTTGTGGGTAGCGTTGCGGGCGGTTTGGCGCTTTTCGCTGTGTGCGTGCCTATCGTATGCAGGGCTGTTGCCTGCGAGCGACGGTGACGAGGCGGTCGGTCCGGTGCCGGTCCACGTGATCACTCGCGGACCGCTGCATCACTGGTTCGGCTATTACGACAAGTTCCAGTTTGATCCGACCGATCGCTATGTGCTTTCCATGCAGGTCGATTTCGAAAGCCGCTCCCCTGGGCCCGACGACGTTATCAAGATCGGCATGATCGACCTGCAGGACGCCAATCGCTGGATTGAACTGGGCGAAAGTCGGGCCTGGAACTGGCAGCAGGGATGCATGCTGCAATGGCGGCCAGGTTCCGATTCCGAGGTGCTGTGGAACGATCGCGAAGGCGACCGTTTTGTCTGCCACATTATCAATGCGTTTAGTGGACAACGACGGACAATCCCGCATCCGATTTACTCGGTCAGCCCGGACGGTAAATCGGCGGTGACCGCCGATTTCCGTCGCATCCAGGACGTTCGTCCCGGGTACGGTTATGCAGGTCCTCCCGATCCTTATGCCGATGACTTGATGCCTGACGAAACCGGCATTTTCCGCGTTGATTTGGAAACGGGCGAATCGACGCTGATCATTTCGCTGAACCAAATCGCCCAGATCGGCGAAATCCCTACGCCTGATCCCGCAGCGAAACACTATTTCAATCACCTGCTATTCTCTCCCGACGGCAGTCGCTTCATCGCGCTGCATCGCTGGCAATACCCTGCAGGCAATCGGCTGACGCGAATGATCACCGCCAATCCCGATGGCAGCGACATCCGCATCGTGATTCCCAATGGCTTTGCGTCGCACTTTATCTGGCGCGATCCGCAGCATATCCTTTCGCAATCTCGCCATTGGCTTGGCGAAGATCGTTGGGGCAATTTTCTGTTCCAGGACAAACCCGGCGGCGGTCACGTGCAGCAAATCGGCAAGGACGTGCTGGACAGCAGCGGCCACCTGCTTTATTTGCCGGGCAAGCAATGGATCCTGAACGACACCTACCCCAAAGGTGCCCAGCGGATGCAAACACCGCATTTATTTCACGTCGAAAGCGGTAAACGATTTGACCTTGGTGACTTTCACCTGCCTCCGCAGTACAAGGGAGAATGGCGCATCGACACGCACCCTCGACTTAGTCGTAGCGGCGAGTGGATCTGCATCGACGCACCCTTCCAGGACGAAGGGCGACAACTGCACCTGCTCGACCTCCGCCCGATTCTGCGGCGGAAGTAAACGGCAGCGATTTAATCCCTTTCCCTTCCTGACACATCTTTGCCAGCGATTTCCGTGGGGCGGGACGGGGGAAGACGAATGAAAATGAGAAAGACAGTCATTGATTGGGATTTACTAACAAACATTG
>SLFV01000251.1 GCA_007124075.1 Roseimaritima sp. | reverse complement strand
TCGCATTTCGATCACCGGGTTGTTCACATCGGTTAACTTACCTAGAGGTCCCCGCAGGCTGAATCACGAAAACGGCTAAACGTGTTATTATTTCGATGCGGGCAATCACGGCGGATCAAATCCTCCGGGATGCCAGGGATGGCAGCGCAAGATTCGCCGAACCGCCAAATAGCTGCCTTTTACGGGCCCGTGTTTTTCCAGCGCCTCGATCGCGTACTGGCTACACGTGGGTTGGAAGCGGCAGCGCGGCCCCAACAACGGACTGATTCCCAACTGATAAAAACGAATCGGTACAATCAAGGCGCGGATTAGAATACGTTTCATCAATAATTTCGCGAGTAATTCGCTCAATAGCAGGAGATTTGCATGCGTATTGGTGGCTTAGTAATTGTTCTGGCGACGGTTTCCACTATCGATTTTAACGTATCGCCGCGGGCGCAGGTCGGGTTGCGACTCGGTGGCACCGCGGTGCAGGCAGAAGATTGGCCTCAATGGATGGGTCCGCGTCGGGATAACCACTGGCGGCAGTCAGGACTACTGGAAGTTTTTCCCGACGATGGTCCCCGGCGAGTATGGTCAGCGAAAATCGCGGGCGGGTATTCAGGCGCAGCCGTCGCCGAAGGTAAAGTTTACGTCACGGACTATCTGCCCAAAAACCAGATTGACGACCCCCAGTTTGACGCGAACACCTTCAGCGGTTTGGAA
The DNA here is from genome assembly GCA_007124075.1 of Roseimaritima sp. Lineage (GTDB taxonomy): Bacteria > Planctomycetota > Planctomycetia > Pirellulales > Pirellulaceae > Roseimaritima. The sequence continues at coordinate 8,603 of SLFV01000251.1, read as the reverse complement.
CGCGTTTGGTGTCTTGATCGTCGCTCGGGCAAAACGATTTGGATGCACGCGTATCCGGTCAATTATGGAATTTCGTATCCGGCTGGCCCACGTTGCACACCGCTTGTCGAAGGGGAAAAAGTTTACACGCTGGGTGCTGAAGGGCATCTGTTGTGCTTGGAAACAACGACAGGCAGGGTCCGGTGGCGAAAACACTTCGCAGCGGATTACGGCGCAAAGACACCGACCTGGGGCTACGCCGGGCACCCTTTGATCGACGGCGACCGCTTGATTTGTATCGTCGGAGGTAGTGGAAGTCACGTCGTCGCGTTTGACAAACACGATGGCAGCGAGTTGTGGCGTTCACTCAGTTCCACGCTGCAGGGCTACGTTCCTCCGCTGATCATCGAATATGGAGGCCAGCGTCAATTGATTCTGCTGCACGGTGACGCGATGGAGTCGGTATCGATTGACGATGGGCAACGCTACTGGAGTGTTCCCTACCAAGCCGATTACGGCTCCATCATCATGACCCCGATTCACGTCGGGAACCTGCTGTATGCTGGCGGATTTAATAACCGCAACCTCATGGTCCAGTTAAGCGAGACCAGTCCCGACGCACGGTTACTATGGCAAGATCAGCGACAATCGGCGTTGTCGGCAGTTAATGTCCAACCGTTCGTCGCCGACGGCATCATGTACGGTTTTGACCAAAGTGGCTGGATGCATGCGGTCGATTTTGCTTCGGGCAAACGCCTTTGGCAAACCACGGAACCGATTGACGGTGGCAGGCCGGGCAAGTCAGCGACCGCGTTTATCATCAGACAGCAGGCGGAACCGGAGTCCCAGACCTCCCTGGCAGGTCGCTATTGGCTGTTCAACGAACGCGGGGAATTGCTGATCGCCAATTTGACCCCGGAGGGTTACCACGAGATCGATCGGGCGAAGGTGATTCAACCGACCAACTCCGCGTATGGGCGCGAGGTCGTATGGTCGGCACCCGCCTGGTCGGACGGTCAGGTTTTTCTGCGGAACGATCAGGAGGTCATCTGTGTTGAACTGCGGGCAGCATCGGCCGATCGCTTGAAAAAGTAATCGGCCCAACGCAACGACGACCCGGTCGCAGTCGAAGGGGGGTTGCGGAAGCCGATCCGCCCCCCGGCACAGTGCATTTCAGATTCGGGATCGTTTTCACCCAAGGGAAACGCTGTTTTTGTCTGCTCAGGCATCGCCGTGGGTTTCGGCGTGCACGGTCACAACCACGCATTTAAACGCTGGGGTTTTACTATCCGGATCGACCTTGCGCCCGACCAGCACATTCGCTTCTGGGTAGTACAGCATCGCATTGCCCGGCCGGATCTTGTCGTATTTTCGGGCCAACAGTCCATGCATTTGGCCTATTCCACTGCGGACCGTCACCCGTTGTTCGGGCTGCAAGCCAAGTCGGTCTAGGTCATCGCCGTGCATCAAGATCACATCGCGGCGATCTTGGTTGCGATACAAATCCTCCTCTTCATAAACCACCGTATTGAATTGGCCTTCACTGCGGACCGTCATCACGCGTAACTGCAGTGCATCCTGCCCGGCTAATTCGGGAAGTTGATGGACATGCAAGATTGCTCGACCATCTTCGGTGGGAAACTGGGGGCGATGGAACGTTCGGTTCTCCACCTGAAATTCCTGTTTGGTTTGATCGATCTGTTTGATTTTTTCAATCCCCGGCACCACCTCCGAAATCCAATGACGAATGGTGGCTGTTTGTTGCATTGCTTGCCAATCCACGCCTCGGTCCGATCCGATCACGCGTTCTCCCAAGGCTGCGATAACCTGGACTTCGCTTCGAGGGCCAGGCACACGGCTGGGGCCACCGTCACTGAGCCGAATAAAGTTGAACATTGATTCCTGCGTGGTGGGCTGAGGTTCCTCATCGCGTGCCAAGACGGGCAAGATCACAGTTTCCGCCGCCAAACCATGCGCATGGCCGGTATTCAACGTGGTGTTGAGCATCACATTCATTTCCAGTTGCGACAGCGCTGAGGCAGCGAACTGCGAATCAGGATTGGATCCGTAAAGATTGCCTCCCAGACAAAAGCCGACTTTGACATTTCCCGCAGCGGCGGCTTCCATACACGCCATCGTGTCCAACCCCGGCGTTGTGGGAAGTTGCAACTGAAATTTCTCCTGCAATGCATCAAAGATCGATTGCTTTAATTGGGGTGTGACACCGACCGAGCCCATTCCCTGAATATTGCTGTGTCCACGAATCGGCATCAGGCCGCAACCGGGTTTACCCAGCATGCCGCGGATCATCGCTAGATTGGCAATCGCCTGCACGTTGCAGACCCCATGCGCATGGTGCGTAATTCCCATCGTCCAAGCAAAGACGACCTTTTTGGCCCGCGCGTAGTTGGCTGCAATCTTTTCGATTTCTTGACGTGTCACCCCCGACTTTGTTTCGATTTCGCTCCAATCGAGCGCGTCCACCGCCGCACGGTATTCAACCGCACCCCGGCAGTGGTTTGAGAGAAATGCCTGATCATCCGCTCCGGCCGCAAAAATCGCTTTGGCGATGCCCCACAACAGCGCCAGATCGCCACCAATATGCGGCTGGACATATTGCGAGGCGATTTTGGTACCGAACAACAGTGAACGTGGATCACTGGGAACGCGAAACTTTACCAATCCGGTTTCGACTACTGGATTAATCACGATCACCTGGCCGCCACGGCGCCGGATTTCCATGAGCGTGGTCATCAATCGCGGGTGGTTGCTGGCAGGATTCCCACCGATCAGGAAAACGCAGTCGGCATGTTCCACATCCTCCAACACGATGGTCGCGGTACCGCTGCCCACCGAACTTTGCAGCCCCACGCCACTGGCCTGATGGCAATAAAAACTGCAATTGTTGACGTTATTGGTCCCGTAAATCCGTGCTAATAATTGCAGCAAAAAACCAGCTTCGTTACTGCTGCGGCCGCTGAAATACCAAAAGGTTTCCTCCGCCGCAACGCTGCGCAACTTGTCCGCGATTCGGTCGAAAGCAGACTCCCAGGTAATCGGCTGGTAATGGGTCGCATCTTGCCGGTACAACAGCGGTTGGATTAAGCGTCCGCAATGTTCCAATTGTCGCGGGGACCACGATCGCAGTTGCTGGATACTGTTTTCGGCCCAAAAGGTAGGGGGGATACCTGGCTGCATGTCAGCCACCATCGCTTGGAGGCTTTTCTTGCAGACCTCGGGGAACGACCCCTGTTCGTTAACCATACCACCCTGCTGGCCGCCCATCCCTAACGCGCAGGTTTTGCAGGTATTCCGCGTTCGCAACGCTTTATATAACTTCCAAACACCCCCAGCCTCACGCCCTTTTTTCCAGGTGTACCAAATGGCCCGAAAACCGCCGCCACTGCCTACATTCACCAGACTTTCTCCCGAATCAAACTTAGATGGGACGTGGACTGCCCGTTAGGGGAGCGACAGATAAGAATAGATCAGCGCTCTCCTAAGTCCTTTTCCGGCGGCACCTACGGCGCAGGCCCGGAAGAGACCAGACAAAACCGAAGCTATCGATCGGACGTTAGTAAAGCTTAACCGCTAAGCTGCCGAGCGTCATCGGTGTGACGAAGGATTCGCACCAAGCGTTCGGCTTGACTCGCAATATTGGCTTGCTCCAGAACGTATCGCTGACCGGCTTGGCCCAGTGCCTTGCGCAAACCAGAATCAGTAACCAGTTCCAGCAGGCTGGCAGTTAGGGCGGGGACATCCCCCGGAGGAAACAGGAGACCGCCGCCAGCGGCCTGAATCATTTCGGGGAACGCCCCGTGTCGTGGTTGAATCACCGGAATCCCATTGGCCCAGGCCTCCAGCACGAAACGCCCCTTGGGTTCCTGATAATCGGTCGGGACACACAACATATCGACGTTCCGCAGGAAGCGGCACTTACCCGCCATGTCAGGACTGCCCCAGAATTCAACGTCCCCCTGGCGACCGGCCGCTTCGATTTGCTGCCGAAGTTGATGGACGTATTTCGCTTGCGACGGTGCTGCCCAACCAGCGATATGGAGCTGACAGTCCAGCCCTGGGTTTTGCTCCTTTAATTGCAAGAACGCTGCCACCAGGTGGTGCAAGCCCTTTTCAGGGGCCAGACGAGCGAAGTACCCAATCCGTATCGGTTCGGTGGCGTCCACGCGGCCCGCATTTGCCGGGGGACTGGCACCATCCTGCGTGCTTTCTACAGGCGACTGGAAGGGAGAAGGGTCGAGTGCCAGTGGCAAAACGGAAACTTTATCCGCGGGGATCGCCAGTAGTTTGGACATTTTGTCAGCATAAAACTGGCTGTTACACAGAAAATGATCGACTTGGTCAACCAACTGCCGCATCAATTCGACCGCTTGCTGTCTTTCCTGTGGACGCAGGTAATCCAAGAAAATATCGTCGCCTTGCAGCATCACGACGACTTGGGCCGCAGGCAGATGCAGGCGAATCGATGGAATCGCGCCACCGATCAACAGATTCGTCAACAGTACCGTCTCGGGGCGCAACCCGGTTGCCAGCCACACCGCCAAGCGGTCGATTTCGTCCCGCTGCCGTCCATGCGTCCCGCGCAGCATCGATACGGTCAACTGACCCAGCAATTTGGCTTTGGGCGGCCGCTTGCCCTGTCGTACGCGTTGCAGCAACCAGGGGGCATCCAGCCATGCCCGCCACGCCCGCGGAATGAACCGCAACCAAGGCAGACGCTGCAGCAGATAAAGATGCACTCCCCCGAGGAAGACCTGTTGCGTGCTGACGTTTTGTTCATCTGTTCGGGTTGGGGTGTAGATCGGCAGCAAAATACAATCGACCCCCTGCTTTTGCAATGCCTTAGCTAGCGAATTATCGTGCATGCAACTGCCACAGTACATGCCAGCGGCACCCGCGGTTAGATAAGCTATTCGCATGATGGTTGGATGTTCCCTGAAGGCGTTCCTGATACAGCGGAGCGTCAAATTAAAAATTTAGGGTAGGGTTCGGGGGGCAGGAGTCAATTGCCGCCATCGCCCCCCCTTCAGGTGCTTCGCACCATTGACCCCTGCCCCCCTAACTGAAACATTTGATGTCGAAAGCTCCACGAGATGCAGAAGTCCGATCGTAATATTGTCAGTTTGAACAGTTTGCATCTAGGCGAGCAGTAGATAAAAACACAAAGGATCCGCAAGTTGTTTACCACGATAACCGCAAGCGAAGCCCGCCCCCCTTTTTTCTGGGGTATTGATATCGGGGGTACTGCGATCAAGTTAGGCCTAGTGGACGACCTGGGGCGGGTCTTAGCGTTTCGCGAACTGCCCACCGACGAGCCCGCTGGCCCGGATGCGGCATTGGCGCGCGTGGCAGAGCAGACGAAGTCCATCGCGGCTGAACTTGCGTTTCCGGCTTCCGCAATCGCTGCCGCTGGGCTGGGCACACCGGGCAATATGGATATTGCGGCGGGGATGTTATTGGATCCTCCCAATCTGCCGCATTGGTGGAATTATCCAATCCGGGAACGGCTTTCAGCAAGGCTTGATCTTTCCGTGGAGTTTCTGAACGACGCCAATGCTGCGGCCTTCGGGGAGTACTGGCTGGGGGGAGGGAAAGAGTACGCCTCGATGGTCATGTTAACGCTGGGCACGGGCGTGGGCGCGGGAGTGATTATTGACGGTCATCTGGTTCACGGAAAAAACAGTTTTGGGGGGGAGTGCGGGCATTTGGTGGTTGACAGTCGCCCCGACGCCGACGTGTGCGTCTGGGGAGGTGGCCGAGGGCAGCTAGAGGCCTACGCTTCTGCCAGCGCCGTTGTGCAGCGGACACGCCGGCGGTTAGCCTCCCGGGCGGACAGTCTTCTTGCGAGCGCTCTTGGCCGGGATGCTCCGCCGTTGACCGCCAAGCGGATCTACGAGGCCGCCTGTCAAGGAGATGGTTTTGCTAACGAAATAATCGATGAAACCGCCATTTGGTTGGGCGTTGGAGTGACCAGTATGGTCCATTTGCTGGATCCAGGCCGGGTCGTTTTTGGGGGCGCAATGACTTTCGGGGGTCCTGATTCAAGCGTTGGCAGACGGTTTTTGCGACGGATTGAGCAAGAATTCCATCGTCGCACATTTGCTCACGTCGCCGCAGGAACGTCGCTTTCCTTTGCGGTACTGGGATCCGCGGCCGGTTTTCTGGGGGCCGCTGGTTATGCACGGCAACAATATTCGGGCTTGTGAAATTGCTACCGTAGACGCCACACTATGTTCCCGCAAAGCCGTTGTGTCGCTTTGTTTTTTCTCCTTCACACTCAGCAGGGACCTCCATGCAGGTTCGTAATTTTTGCATCATTGCCCACATCGACCACGGCAAGAGCACGCTGGCCGACCGTCTTTTGGAAGCCACTGGAACCGTCACGGTGCGACAAATGAAGGAACAATTGCTGGACGATCTGGAGCTTGAACGACAACGTGGGATCACGATCAAGGCGCGAGCGGTTTCGATGCGGTATACATTTGAGGGGCAGGCGTACGAATTGAACCTCATCGACACGCCCGGCCATGTTGACTTTCAATACGAGGTCTCTCGATCGTTAGCCTGCTGTGAAGGTGCGCTGCTGTTGGTGGACGCTTTCCAGGGGGTCGAGGCGCAGACGGTCGCCAATGCGTATGCCGCGATGGAGCACGATTTAATGATCATTCCGGTAATCAATAAAATTGATCTCACCTATGCGCGGCCCGAGGAGGTAGCGGCAGAGATGGAGCAATCGCTGGGCAGCGACCCCGAGACGATTGTGAAGGTCAGTGCCAAAGCAGGCTTGGGGATAGACGAATTATTGGCAACGATTATCAAGAAAGTCCCTGCACCCCAAGGAGACCCCAAGGCTCCGCTGCAGGCGATGGTCTTCGATTCCAATTACGACGACTACCGCGGCGCGATCACCTATGTGCGGGTAATGAACGGCACCGTCAAGAAAGGTCAAAAGATCCGCTTCCTGCGGGCTGGCAGTGAACACGAAGTGGTCGAAATGGGACAGTTTCGTCCGCGTCGCGAGGCTTGCGATCAACTACAAGCTGGGCAAGTCGGCTACTTGATTTGCAACATCAAATCGCTGAAAGACGTCCATATTGGCGATACGGTCAGCATTCCTGGCGATAAACCAGCGGTGCCGCTGCCGGGCTATGCACGCCCCAAGCGGATGGTCTACTGCGGCCTGTTTCCCAGCGACGGCCAAGATTTCTCCGAACTACGGGACGCATTGGGAAAGCTGCAGATCAACGATCCCAGTTTCGATTTCGAACCGGAAACAAGTGATGCGTTGGGGTTTGGTTTCCGCTGCGGGTTTCTGGGCTTGCTGCATATGGAGATCGTACAACAACGCCTGGAACAAGAATCTGATATCGACCTGGTGCAGACGGCTCCCAACGTAACTTACGAGGTGGTAACCAAGCGTGGTGAAATCCAAATGATCCACAAACCGCAGGATGTTCCTGACTTGGGGGACATCGAGGAATTTCGGCAACCGATTGTCCGCTGCAATATTGTGGTTCCCACCGATTACATCGGAGCGGTCATGAAGCTGTGTCAGGAACGACGCGGGATTCAGCAGTCACAGGAATACCTCGGGCCGACGCGGGCGATGCTCAGTTACAACATCCCGTTGGCCGAGGTCATCTACGACTTGCACGACAAAATCAAAAGCTGCACGCGGGGATACGGCACGCTGGATTACGAGATGGTCGGATACGAAGCAGCGGACCTGGTCAGGATGGACATTTTGGTCAACGGCAACCGCGTCGACGCGTTAAGCATCGTCTGCCACCGTGGTGACGCGGATCGTCGCGGTCGGGCGGTGGTGAAGAAACTAAAGTCGGAAATTGATCGCCACATGTTTGAGGTTGCGGTCCAGGCTGCGATTGGCGGGCGCGTGATCGCGCGCGAGACGGTTTCCGCGATGCGGAAGAACGTGACTGCAAAGTGTTACGGTGGGGATATTACGCGTAAACGAAAATTGCTGCAGAAACAGAAAGAGGGCAAGAAACGGATGAAAGCAATCGGCAGCGTCGAAATCAGTCAAAAGGCTTTCATGTCGGTTCTGACGACCGGCGCGGAAAGTTAGGGACCCGGCGTTGTCGCTTCGATTCGTGTTTCGATAGCCTCACGGCGCGTCTCTGGCAGCGCGAAGATATATGACAGACCCTCTTTGCCAGCAAACAGGTACAATGCGTCTGCCGCTTCCTCTTCCGTCAGCAGTTCCTGATACTGATATAAACGGACTTCGGCCATCGACGCTAAATCGAATGCATATCTACTTTCCAGCAACGTGCCGATGCGGCGTTTAGCGACATCAGGACTAAGGTTTGGCAAGGGGACCGTCTTCAAACGTTCTTCAACAATCGCAAACATGTCGCCCAGGATCTCGTCGACGTAAGCGCGTTCGTCCATTCGCTCCGCCTTGGCGGCGCGATAAGCTTCGACATTGTCCAGTTTTTTCGAGGCGACGATCGTCTTCTGGTCGGCAACGCTAACGACACGGACGGACGAGCGATTTTTCTTTGATTGAATCGAAACCTCGACATGCAGCAGATAATCGATCCCATCTTCTTTGGCTTTTTCCAAAGCGTCTTGGAGCGGCATTT
>SLFV01000312.1 GCA_007124075.1 Roseimaritima sp. | reverse complement strand
GTGCAGCCAGATCGACACCTTTGACTATAAGCCCGAACTGATTCGCCACCACGGACAACCGATGCCAGGTGGCGAGAATCTTGTGACCTTTCAAGGCGGGCAAGGCAATCTTACCAAGAGCCCGTGGGCCTTTAAGCCGCGCGGCGAGTGCGGGAAAATGATCTCGGATTTGGTCCCGATGTTGGGCGAACTTGCCGACGACACCTGCTTTATTCATTCGTTAACCAGTAAGACGAACACGCACGGTCCTGGCGAAAATTTCATGTCAACCGGATTCACGCTTGATGGATTCCCGAGTATGGGAGCCTGGGTCACGTGGGCGATGGGAACCGAAAATCAAGAGTTGCCCGCATATATCGCGATTCCTGATCCGCGCGGGACACCACAATCGAGCGTCAATAATTGGGGTCCTGGATTTTTGCCCGCCGCTTTCCAAGGGACCGACTTTAATGCCAGTCAACCGCTGCGAAACCTTGATCGTCCCGGATCGATTGATGAAACGACTGACCGCAAGACACGCGATTTCCTTTCACAACTGAACCGTCGGCATCTGCAGGAGTATCCCGGCGACAGCGAATTGGCGGCAAGGATTGCCAGTTATGAATTAGCGGCAAAAATGCAATTAAGCGTGCCGCAGGTCAGCGATTTAGCCAGTGAAACGGCCGAGACGTTGCGGATGTATGGTGCCGACGACACCGAAAATCCTTTAAAAGTCGCGTATGCTAAAAACTGCATCTTGTCGCGTCGTTTGATCGAGCAGGGCGTGCGCTTTGTCCAAGTGTTCAACGGCGCGTATCAGACCGGTGGTGAGGGCGTCAGCAATTGGGACGGCCACAAAGATCTGGAAACCCAGTATGCGAAACATGGCCCGGTGTTGGACCAACCAACCGCGGCACTGATTCGTGACTTAAAGCGGCGAGGGTTGCTGGAAGAGACTTTAGTGGTGTGGTGTACCGAGTTTGGTCGCATGCCAACGTTCCAAGCTGGCGCGAGCGGCCGCGATCATAACCCCGAAGGATTTACCGCCTGGATGGTTGGCGCGGGGGTGAAGGCCCCGTTTACGTACGGCGCGACGGACCCGTTCGGTTACAAGGCGGTTGAAAACGTATCGACCGTGCATGACTTTCACGCTACGATTTTGCACCTACTAGGGCTCGACCACGAGCGGCTAACCTATTACCACAACGGCATTCAAAGACGCTTGACCGATGTCCACGGCCACGTGATTCGCGAGATCTTAAGCTAAGCATCGCTTGTCAATAACCGAGCGGGGAGGTGGCTGACCGAGTTTAGCCATTCCAACTGCCAACGTCCCGCTTGCCATGTCACCAGACTGACCCCCACGTTTCGCATCGCCCCAAAAAATTCAGCATTGGCTGCGGATCCCAGCATCTGCCCCAGCAGTAAGCGTTTGAAATCCGCATGAATAATCAAAGCAACATTCGCTTTCGTTGGGCCGAACTGCGTGAGAAGTCTGTCAACGACAATCGCCGCGCGCCGCGCCGCTTCTGCCTCCGTTTCTGGCGATCGTTCATTCCACCACCCCGAATCACCGATCGTTGGGCAAACGCTTGCACCTGGCAAGATCCGCAAAATTTGCTGGCGATTGAACCCGATTCCTCCGGACGTATTGTCACCCCAGCCACGATAGCACCCCTTGCATTCGAAGACTTCGCTCCACACCTCGACCGCTTGGCGTCTGGTATCGCTCACGTAGCGACTGGTTTCTAAAGTCCGCCGGAAGGGGCTGGTAATCAGCACATCCAGCGGCAACTCTTGCAGCCAAGTCGCCAGGTAACCCGCCTGCTGGTGGCCTCGCAACGTAAGCGGGGGGTCTTCAACACGCTCCGGTTCGGGGCGAGCATTATTTTCGCTTTCGGCATGTCGAATTAGGTATAACTGCATCAATCCTGCTCGTCGTTTCAACTATAAACAAAGGAACTTACCGATTTCCTCAGAATGGGTAGTCCGTCGGTCGCGGATAACCTAAGCTCCTGGCGGGAGGCGAAATTACCGCATGATTGTTGTTGAAAACTTAGCAAAGATTTACGAAGACCTGAAGCGAGGTCGATTCGTAGCGGTCGAGGATGTCAGCTTTGAGGTTGCACCGGGAGAAATCTTTGGCTTATTGGGCCCCAACGGAGCCGGGAAGACGACGGTCCTGCGGATCCTCAGCACGGTGTTGCGTCCGTCCAGCGGGAGTGCTCGGATCGGTGGCTATGATGTCGACACCGATGCGGCCGAGGTGCGTCGCATGATCGGCTTTGTTAGCAACAACACCGCGCTGTACGACCGGATGACAGCGATGGAAACGATTCAGTACTTCGGGCGTTTGCATGGCATGTCGGGGCAGCGGTTAGCGGATCGCATCGAAGCGTTGATCGCCCAGTTGCGGATGGACGAGTTCCGTGATTTACCGACAGGCAAAATGTCCACGGGTATGAAACAGAAAGTATCGATCGCGCGGGCGCTGGTCCATGATCCTCCCGTATTGATTTTTGACGAAGCAACCTTGGGGCTGGATGTTTTGGTAGCAAGGAATTTATTGCAAGTCGTTCGGCAATTGAAGGAGGCGGGAAAGTGCCTGATCTTTTCGACTCACATCATGCGCGAGGTAGAACGGTTGTGTGATCGGATCGCGATCATGCATCATGGGCGGATTTTGGATTTGGGCACGCTAGATGATTTGCGTCAGCGACACCACGAAGAAGACTTTGAGGAACTGTTCTTCACACTGTTGTCCCGTCATGAAGCGGAGCATGATCTTTTGGCGGAGGGAACCCCATGACGCTGACCGAAAGTGACGCCCCGCGGCTGAAGACCGTTGGCCTGATCTACCTGCGGGAAATGCGTGACCAATTGCGCGATCGGCGCACGATTTTTACGATTGTCATTCTGCCCATTTTGCTGTATCCGTTGGTGGGCAGTTTGTTGCTGCAGATTGCGCAGTTCACCCAGCAGCATGCGCCACGGGTTTGCGTTATCGGCGCGGAAAATCTGCCTGCGCGGCCCGCCCTGGTGGAGCACGCGGAACTGACCCCGCGGTATCGCGATGCAGCGCAGAGCATCCGATTCACATGGTTAGATTGGGAGCAATTGGAAGACGGCGGGGATGATTTGGACGTTCCCGGACGGGCCGAGCGTTACGTCGATTCGGGGCAGTACGATGCCGTATTGCTGGTTCCACCCGATTTTCAGTTGCATCGCCACCCCGACCGGTCCGGCCAGCCACTATCCCGACTGCGGATTCTGACCAAGGCCGGGGCCGACGGTGCATTGGTGGCGGAAAACAAGCTGCGGTCACTGTTGGGTCGTTGGCGCGACGACGTTGTGGCCGATGCGCTTGCCGCACAGGGAATCGAATCCAATGTATTGAAACCGTTTGCGATCGAAACCTCGTCCAGCCACAGTGACCCGGGTACGGCGATGTTGTGGAGCAAACTGTTGCCGTTTGTCATGTTAATCTGGGCGATGACCGGGGCGTTTTATCCCGCGATCGATTTGGTTGCGGGTGAAAAGGAACGTGGGACGCTGGAAACGTTGCTATGCAGTCCCGCACTACGAAGCGAAATTGTCTGGGGCAAATTGGGGGCGGTGACATCCTTTAGCATGCTGACGGCGTTGTTGAACGTCGCCAGCATGTTGATTACCAGCAGCTTCATATTTCAACAATTAAACTTTGCCGGCGGTGGTTTTGAACGGCCATCGGTAGCTGCGCTGTTGTGGTTGCTACTGGCGCTGTTTCCGCTATCGGCATTGTTTAGCGCCCTGGCGTTGGCGGTTGCCGCGTTGGCGCGCAGCAGCAAGGAGGGCCAGTATTACCTGATGCCGCTAATGATGGTGACGCTGCCGCTGGTTTTGTTGCCAATGATGCCCGGCATGACGCTTCATCTGGGGACCGCATTGATTCCGGTAAGTGGCATGTTTTTGCTGGCCCGGTCGTTAGTGGAGGCCCAGTATCTGCAAGCGTTGCTGCATCTGCCGCTGGTGCTGGGCGTCACGTTTTGTTGTCTATGGCTGGCCACGCGTTGGGCACAGCGTCAATTTGAAGACGAAGCCGTACTGTTTGGCGACAGCGATCAATGGGACATGCGATCATGGGTCCGCCACCTGTGGCGCGATCGGCATCCCGTACCGTCGATCGCTCAGGCCTATGCATGCGGGGCCTTGGTCCTGGTCTTCTTGTTTTTTGGCAAGATGATGATCTCTGGTTTACCGCAAGATACCCAAGGATTGGCCAAGCTGATTTTGCTGCCACAGGTCGGTTTGATTCTGGCCCCTGCGGTGTTGATGGCCATCGTATTAACAACGTCGTTGCGCGAGACTTTCCGTGTCCGCATGCCCGCTTTACCCAGTCTGCCAGTGGCGGTGCTGTTGGGTTTCAGTCTCCATCCGCTGTACCTTTCGCTGGGCCAGTGGATCACGCGGTTGTACCCAATCGGCGAGCAAACCAAGGCAGCGCTGATGCCCTTTACCACGATGTTGGAAGCGGCCCCGTTGACTCATTTGCTTGTCCTGATGGCATTGGTCCCCGCGATTTGCGAGGAACTAGTGTTTCGCGGGTTTATCTTCAGCGGGTTGGTGCGTGGCGGCAATCAAATGCGAGCCATCATCATCACTGCGGTGTTTTTTGGCGTCTCCCACGGGATGTTGCAACAATCCATTTCCGCCACCGTGATGGGTTTGTTGCTTGGCTGGATCGCGTTGCGAACGGGGAGTGTCCTGCCCTGTTTTTTGATCCATTGCACCAACAACGCCCTATCGGTCAGTCTCTCCCGCATCCAGGATCTGGGATGGTGGGGCACACAATACGTTTTTGTCACCACGGATGATGGCGCCCCCGGTTACCACCCATTGTGGATCGTCATGTCTGCCGGGGTGGCGACCGTTTGCCTGTTTTACTTCTACGCGCTTCGCTGCAACGCCGACCAAGAAGCAGCCGCAGCCGACTGGCCTGATCCGCACCCCCTTCATGCCAGGCGTGTCGTTTCCGACCCCGGTTTGAAACCGATTGCCTAGTCCGAGCCCCAATCGCTTAGGTCCGTTGCACAGCCGACGCGTTGTCGGGTATCATTGGGGCGTTGGTGATTCCGGCTGCCGCTAGCGCAAGTCTACAGCGAATTATCTTACCGCTGGGTTGATTTCAATGCCAACCGATTAGCCTGCAACCTGTTAGGGTTTCCGTATTCTTCCTGCCACCTTTCCCTTCAGTGCGAACACTTCAGATGCGTCGAATTGCTTTATTGTCTGCCTGTTGCTTCCTCATCGGCCTGCAGTCCATGATTGCTAGGGGGCAGGGCCCGATCAATCCTAAATGGCTTCAAGATGCCCCGACGCCTCAATGGATTTGGGCTCCGCAAACGAAAGATGGTCAGGTTGTATTTTTCCGCAAGTCACTGGATTTGCAGGCCGCACCGAAGTCGGCTTGGTTGTTTGCGACGTGCGACGACAAGATGACCCTTTGGGTCAATGGCCGCCAACTGGCCAGCAGCGGAAGCTGGGAGCGTCCCCTGCGCATGGATATTGCGAAGCATTTGCAGGCCGGTTCGAACATTTTTGCGGTTCAAGGCGAGAATGCGCGGGGGGCAGCCGGGTTGGTATTGAAATTAGTTGCCGATGGGCAGCAGGGCACCATCACGTTGGTCACCGACGAGCAGTGGAAGCTGACAGATCGAAAACCCGATGGTGATTGGCAACGGTTGGGTTTTGACGACTCCGCGTGGCAAGCCGACGTTAAAAAACATGGAAAGATTGGAGCGAAGCCTTGGGGCATCCCGGGGCTTGGATCATCAGGACGACCGGCGCAAGGGGGCACCCCCGCGGAGGATCTGGAGGTCGCGGCGGGCTTTGAGGTTGATTTGCTGTACAACGTTCCGCGTGACCAGCAAGGGTCTTGGGTGGTTGTTGCCAATGGCCCCGGTGATTCCCTGATCGCCTGCGATCAGGGGGATAAAGGTTTGTACAAGATCGAAGTCAAGGGAACCGATTCGAATCCGGAGGTAAGCGTCACGCCACTGAACGTACCCACGCCCGACGGCAAGGGGATTGTCTCCGGTGCGCAGGGATTGCTGTGGGCATTCGACAAGTTGTGGATTCATCGCAACGGTGGTCCACTGTATTTCAGCAGCGATACCAATGGGGACGGATTGTTTGACAAAACGGTGGAAGTTCCCAGTCAGCGCGGCGGTGGCGAACATGGCAATCATGCCTTGATGCTGTCACCTGACGGCCAGTCGATCTACATGGTTGGCGGTAATCACGCCCCTTTGCACGAAACCGTTCGCAGTCGGGTTCCATCCTGGGACGAGGACCATTTATTGTCACGCATGTGGGACGCCAACGGGCATGCGCGTGGTGTCATGGCTCCGGGGGGATGGGTAACAAAGCTGAATCCTGAGACGCTGGAACAGGAGTTGATCTGCATTGGGTTTCGCAACCAGTATGACATTGCGGCAAACCGATTGGGGGACATCTTCACGTTTGACGCCGACATGGAGTGGGACATGGGGACGCCGTGGTATCGACCGACTCGAATTTGTCAAATCATCAGTGGTGCTGATTATGGTTGGCGCAGCGGTTCGGGAAAGTGGCCAACCTACTACGAAGACAGTTTGCCAGCGGCGGTCGACGTGGGACCGGGTTCCCCGACGGGCATGATTTCGGGGGCTGCAGCAAAGTTTCCCGCGAACTACCAGGACGCGTTATACGCATTGGATTGGACTTTTGGCACGATCTACGCGGTCCATTTAAAGCCGGAGGGAGCGGGCTACAGCGGCTATGCGGAGCCGTTTGTGTCCGGAGCGCCGCTGCCGGTGACCGACGGCACGATTGGCACAGATGGAAATTTGTATTTCGCGGTCGGTGGTCGCGGAACGCAGTCCGCGATGTATCGCGTCCGCTACGTGGGGGCTGAAAACACTGATCCGGCACCGCTGCCGCAACTGTCGCCACAGACGATTGCCGCGCGCCAGGCCAAGGATTTGCTGGAAACCTTCCACGGGGTCGCGGACGATCAAGCTGTTGATACGGCTTGGCCTTATCTGAGCGATGGAGATCGCGTCTTGCGAAATGCGGCGCGGGTGGCAATCGAATCACAACCGGTCCAGCAGTGGGCCGAGCAGGCGATCCGCGAGACGGATAGCCAGGGGCGGATTACCGCTTTAGTAGCACTGGCGAGGATGGGGACACAACAGCATCAAGCGGGCGGTTTGCGTTCCCTGTTAGCCCTGGACCCGGAATCGTTGTCCAGACCGCAGCTTTTGGGGCTATTGCGAGCCTACGGCTTGTGGTTCACCAGGCACGGCAAACCGGAGGAGGAATTGCAGCAAGCGGTGATTGATCAGCTGGATCCGCATCTGCCTGCCGACGATCTTGATTTGAACAACGAGTTGATCCAGGTTTTGGCATTTTTGAATGCACCGGGTGTGATTGAGAAGACCTTGCAAATCATCGAAAATCGTCAACCACCACAGTTGCCTGATTGGTCCGACGTGGCCAGCCGAAATCCCAGCTATGGAGGTCCGGTGCAGAAGCTTCTAGAAAATAAGCCACCGATCGCAGAGATCGGGTTTGCGATGCATCTGCGGGAGCTGCGCGAGGGCTGGACATTGGACCAGCGGCGTCGTTATTTCAAGTTTCTGAACGAGGCTGCGCAGGGTTCCGGCGGGGCAAGTTTTCCCGGATTCCTGACCAATATCCGTCAGGAAGCATTGGCGACCTGCGACGACAAGGAGCGGACCGCGCTGGCGGACCTGACAGGTGAGGACTTCAATCCGGTGCCGGATTTTGAAATCAAGCCGATTCAGGGCCCCGGGAAGCAGTGGGACACGGCAACGGCGTTACGGGAAGCAGGACGGAATTTTCGGGGTGCCGACTTCGAAAGTGGACGCAGCTTGTACTTTGCGACAAACTGTGGCAATTGTCATCGCTTCAACGGGCTGGGTGGGAACATTGGCCCCGACCTAACCAGTATCCGCAATAAGTTTGATGTTGCTTATTTGGTGGAGCATATCATCGAGCCGAGTAAAGTGATCTCGGATCAGTATCAATCGTCGCTGGTGCTGACGACCGACGGTCGAACGATCCTGGGTCTGGCCAGCGAAGCGAATGGTGAGGTTGTGATTTACCCAGCCGATCCGAAAGCGGAGCCGATTACGGTCTCCGTGGATGATGTGGAGGAAATGATGCCTTCGCCCATTTCTCAAATGCCCGCAGGCCTGATCGATGGTTTAAATCGCGAGGAACTGAGGGATTTGCTGGCTTACTTGATGAGCGGTGGTAACCCGAAGGACCGCCGAGTTTATGGCAGGTAGCCGGTGACGGGCTGCGAATTGGTCAGGGCGGCAGGCAATGCGTTGCATCGGGAGCCTGCGGCTTGCCAGTTACGGAGCTTTGGATTGCGGCGAAACAGAGCTGCAAGCTGACAAGATTATCGCGGGCGGCGATCGTGCAGGAGCGTTGTTGTTCGATTGCGCAAAGCAATTCCAGCATCGTTCCCGCGAAGCCGTCAGAGAACCAGCGGCCTTGCAACCGTGGCGTGTAGCTGCCCAGAGTGTCCGAGATGGTGACGGTTTGCTGTTGCAGGTCGGGCCCGACGCTGATCGCGGTGGCATGTTCACCGATCACGATCGTGCGGTCCTGACTGCCATGCTGGGTCCAGCCATCGAACACCAAACTGGCTTGCGCGCAATCGAATTCCACCAAAACGTGGGCTGCAAGATCGGGTTTCAATCGCTGGCCCGGAACACGATTGGTTGTCGCAAAGACGTTAGTCGGCGTCGCCTGGGGCAGCAAGCAACGCAGGATGTCAAACCAATGGATCGCAAAGTCGTACAAAATGAGATGCTGGATTCTTTCAAATGGGGTCCCCGCGACCCACGAATGATCCCAGTGGACGGACAGGTGAGCCGCATGCGTCTGCCCTAGCCAGCCAGCCGCGACGGCTTGCCGCAAAAAAGCAAAATGCGGCGCATACCGACCGTTTTGGTTGACCGCCAAGACCAAACCGCGTTGATCCGCTAAATCGCACAACGCTTTGCCAGCGGCAATATCCAGAACAAACGGCTTCTGGCTTAGGACATGCTTGTCGGCAAGCAAACAATCGCGAATCAGCGGGATACGCTCTTCCGGATGCGTCGCCACATCGACCACCTGAACCCGCTGGTCGGCCAGCAATTGCAAGTGGTCCGAGTAAACCTGTGCTTTTGGAAAGAACTGCTGCCGCAGTTGATCAGCCTTGTTGGGATCCAGGTCACACAATGCGACAACCGACAGCCCATGATCGCGATACGCTTCCAGGTGGTGTCTGGCGATCCCTCCGCAACCAACTAGGGCCACCGCCCACGTATGTCGCGGGCGTGG